>JAJRPR010000005.1 GCA_024280655.1 Alphaproteobacteria bacterium
GATATTTATTTTGGAGATAGTTTAGCAGATGTTTTCCTTAAAAATAGCACAATATTGTTGATATTTTGCTATTTTTAAGGAGAATAGATGCAAATTAACTCCTAAAGAAATGTTGCTATAGTTTCGCAGAGGCTTCTATAACAGATAAGCATTAAAATAATTATCTCAATTATTCTGTTCGCTTAAAATCGCCTTATAGCCAATATCAGTGCGATAAAACCCGTCCTGCCAATTAATTTTTTTAATAGCCTGATAGGCTGTAGTTTGCGCTTGTTTTACACTATCACCCATTGCGGTAATATTTAACACTCGCCCACCATTAGAAATTATCTCAGCGCCCTGTTTTTTTGTTCCAGCGTGAAATATTTTAACGTTCTCATCATCAATATTTTCAAGCCCGCTAATAATAGTGCCTTTTTGATAAGAGCTAGGATAACCGTTCGCCGCCATGACAACACAAAGTGCCGCCTGCTCATGCCATTGAGGTTTTATATTTGAAATATCTCCCCTAGCGCTTGCCTCTAGCAAATCTAACAAATCGCTTTTTAAGCGCATCATAAGGGTCTGACATTCAGGGTCGCCAAAACGAACATTATGTTCAATTAATTTTGGCTGATTATCTTTAATCATTAGACCAGCAAATAACACACCAGAAAACGGCGTGCCTCTTTGCTTCATGCCCAAAATAGTTGGGGCGATAATTTGCCTCTCAATTTTTGCAAGCAATGCATCATCAACCAGAGGCGCTGGCGAATATGCGCCCATGCCGCCAGTATTTGGCCCCTTATCGCCATCAAAAACACGTTTATGATCTTGTGCGCTGGCTAATGTTATAAAATTCTCACCATCAGAAATGGCAAAAATTGAAACTTCTTCTCCATCTAAAAATTCTTCAATTATTAGTTTTTCACCAGCTGCGCCAAATGCCCCCGAAAAGCAATCTATAATTGCTTGTTCTGCTTGCTCTAAACTTAGCGCAACGACAACTCCTTTGCCAGCCGCCAAACCATCGGCCTTTATTACAATCGGTGCGCCTTGCTCTCTTACATATTCAAGCGCTGGTTGTTGAGTTGAAAATTCAGCATAATAGGCGGTTGGGATATCCATTTCAGCACATAGTTTTTTGGTAAATATTTTTGACCCTTCAAGCTCGCTCGCTTTTTTTGAAGGCCCAAAAGTCAAAATATTGGCTTCTCGTAAATCATCGGCAATGCCAGCAACTAATGGCACTTCAGGTCCAACAATTACCAAGCCGATATTTTTATCTTTGCAAAACTCAATTACTTTTTGATGGTTTTCAACATCAAGCGCAATATTCTCTCCAACCTCGCTTGTGCCAGCGTTTCCCGTTGCAATATATAATTTATTTAGGCGCTTAGATTGTGCTATTTTATAAGCAAGTGCATGTTCTCGCCCACCCGATCCAATAAGTAAAATATTCATTTATTGCTCCATACTAATGTCATTCTGAGGCAAAGCCGAAGAATCTTAATCATTTAGCCTAGGATTCTTCGCTAACGCTCAGAATGACAAAAAGCCAAAAAGTGCTCTTGACTATTTGCACTCATAACATGCACTTATATCCCTATGGAAAATAATGCAACCAACGCACATGAATTTAGCGTCTCACAAATTTCAGGTGCAATAAAAAATATAATAGAAGATGAGTTTGGCTATGTTCGAGTGCGTGGCGAAGTTGGACGGCTTTCACGCCCCGGATCGGGTCATTTATATTTTGATCTTAAAGACGAAAAAGCCTCTATTTCTGCTGTGGCATGGAAAGGCGTTGCCTCAAAATGGCGTTTTCAACCAGAGCAAGGACTTGAGGTTATTGTAACGGGTCGCATAACAACTTTTGCTGGGCAATCTAAATATCAAATCATTGTTGAAAGCGTTGAGCCAGCTGGAATTGGCGCTTTAATGGCGTTGCTTGAGGAGCGGCGCAAAAAACTCCTTAAAGAGGGTCTATTTGATGAGGCGCATAAAAAGCCCTTGCCATATTTACCCAAAAATATTGGCGTTATAACTTCATCAAGTGGTGCGGTGATAAGAGATATTTTACACCGTCTAAGCGATAGATTTCCAACTAATGTAATTATCTGGCCTGTGCGAGTGCAGGGCGAGAGTTGTGCCAACGAAGTTACAAAAGCCATAAAAGGCTTTAATGCGCTTGATGAAAATTCAAAAATTACCAAACCAGATTTAATCATAGTGGCTCGTGGTGGTGGCTCGGTTGAAGACCTATGGGGGTTTAACGAAGAAGAAGTGGTGCGTGCGGTTTTTGAGAGCGAAATACCTATTATTTCTGCCATTGGACACGAAACCGACACTACATTAATCGATTATGTTGCCGATATTCGCGCCCCAACGCCAACTGCCGCTGCTGAAATTGCAGTGCCAGTGCGAGCGGAATTGATGGCTTTTGTTGAAGATTTAGGCGCACGAGTAAAATCAAGCGCTTTTCGCCTTTTAGTCAATCAAAAAGAAAGATTAAGGGCAATAAGTTTTGGTTTGCCAAAGCGCAATGATTTATTATCTTTTTCTCGCCAGCGCTTAGATTTAGCAACAGAGCGCTTAAATGGAGCATTGCGCCAAACAAAGCAGCAAAAATCTTTGGC
>JAJRPR010000066.1 GCA_024280655.1 Alphaproteobacteria bacterium
ATGTATTTGCGCATCACTCATTGAGTTGACTTCGCTCTCGCTCGCCAAGCCTTGTGAAATTAGTTTCTCGCTTAGTTTTTCTGTATTTAGCCCCTTGCCATCATCAGCAATAGAAATAAGAATATGCCCGCCCTCATGATGTGCTGAAAGGCGAATAGTTCCTGTTTTGCTTTTGCCAGCTTTTTCTCGCACATCTGGCATTTCAATGCCATGATCAGCTGAATTTCGTACCATATGAGTTAGCGGATCACGAATAAGTTCAAGCACTTGCCTATCAAGTTCGGTTTCGTTGCCAATCATTTCAAGATCTATCGGCTTACCAAGTTCAACGCTAAGATCACGCACAATGCGTGGCAATTTTCCCCATGCGCTACCAATAGGCTGCATTCGAGTTTTCATCACCCCCTCTTGCAATTCCGCCGTTACATTTGAGAGGCGCTGCAAGGGAGTATTAAACTCACTTTCTTCTTCACGCCCTTCGTTTCGGCGTGATATTTCTAATAGCTGATTACGAGTTAAAACTAATTCTGAAACCATATTCATTAGGTTTTCAATGGTTTGCACATTCACCCTAATGGTTTGATTAGCCATTGCTTTTTCTTTTTTTGCAGCCGCTTGATTAGCGCTGGCCTTTTCTGGCTCTTGTGCTGGCTTCTCTGGCGGTTGCGAAAGATCTGGCCCTTCAGCATTTAGAAATGCCGCCTCAAGATCATCAAGCGAAACTTCACCCGGTTTTAATTCACGCCCCATCGTGCCACCACCAGCACTTTCTTTTGGCTCTTCTGGTAGTATTAAGTCCTCATCTGTTTCTTGTTTAGGCTCATTTTCAGCATTTGCCTGTTCATTGCCTTCAAAAACTCCAGCCAGTACCAATAATTTATTTATCAACTCTTCATCTTTGCCTTCTGGCTCTTTTTCAGTTTCTTCAAGCGCTAACAGAATATCTTTTATTTTATCAATCGACATTAAAATGGTAGAAACACCATCATCGCTAACCGTTGCGCCATCTCGATAAGTGCCCATTAAAGTTTCGGCGGCATGCGCTAACATTTCTAGGCGAGGCAACCCCAAAAACCCGCAAGTGCCTTTAATCGTATGCACTAACCTAAATACATTATCCAAAATTTTGGCATTATTTGGCTCACGCTCAAAACGCACAAGTTCCGTATCAATAACTTCGAGACTTTCATTAGTCTCTGTCAAAAATTCATTTAATAGATCATCCATCAATAAAACCCCAAGATTAAAATTATAACCAAAGGGTGCAATCATGATGGTTAACGAATACTTGCTAAAACCCAATACAAGTATTCGTACTTATCTCTTTTATTCTTGTCGCCGTTGGTCGCTTTGCTCCCGACCAGAGCCTGCCCCGCGCTTGACACGGGGACACCCCCGCCGTTATTCTTTTTCCACTTTATATCTCGTTAGACTGCATTATTTCTTGCGCTTGCGCCGCGCAGACGGAACACCCCCGCGGTTCTTTAAAAATCTCTATTAAGCATCGCTTGGTTTAGCGCTAAAAGTAAATATCTTATCCTTTAGTTCCACCGCAATATCCATGTTTGCTAAACGAGCCAACAGGCCAGTATAAAACGGCTGAATTCCCCTAGCATCAACCCCCTCTTCTGGGTTGCCAGCAAGTAGCTCCGCAAGTCCCATTGGCATAAGAGTTTTTTGCCGCTTTTCGCTATCACTAGTTGAGGTAATTTTAAGGCTTTCTTTGCCTGCTTCCCCTGATATTTCAACTACAACATCTCCACCACGAGGCACAGAAGATGCTGCAATAACCAACATGTTCATCAATAGTTTAGCCTTGTTTTTTGGCATTAATATAGGCTCAATTTTCCACTGCAAATCAGCCTTTTCTATATCAAATAATATTTGCGCCACACGTTCGCATTCTCTGGTATCAAAATCCGTGTTAGCAGTTGAAGAAGCACCATAAGCAAGTCGAGCAAACTCTAATTTTGCTTGCGCTTGTTTGGCGGCACTAGCAATCATTTCTTGAGCAAAATCTGCCATTGCCGCTTGTTCAGGATCAGCTAAAGTTTCAAGTCCATTATTCACCGCCCCAACTGGATTTATTAAATCATGACAAACTTTTGAACATAACATTGCCGCTAAATCATTAGCTTCAAGCTCAATTATATCGACCATTTAGATTTCCTCTCATTACGAATCATAATTTCAGTTTAACTATTTATAATGCGCTTACCAATTAACATTTTGAAAATATCATACTCATTGCTCAAAAAAACAATCATTCCGCAGGAATAAGCCTGCTTGAAAGAAATTCCCAATTATTACGAGCTTTAATATATGCAGATTTTTGTGCGAGCATAAAGGCATCTTTATTAGAACTTGAATAAAATAAAAACAATCTACCCCCAATCAGAGCAAAGATATTTGCATTTCCGTCTGTCAAATAACCACGTGACAGGCTCATAGTTCCATGTCCACCAAATTGCGGAGCATAGATCTCTGGCGCTCTGATAAAAACCGCTCGATTAGCCTCATTGCTAAAATACCAAATAACACCATTCCAACTTAATTCATATTCTGGTCGTCCAAGTGCAGGCGCTTCTTGCGTATAATATGACACAGCATCATAACCATCTAACGCTACACCCGTTAAAGGATCTGTCACATATATATTTTGCAAATTAAGATTTTGTGCAAAACTGCCACCACTCAATAATAGCAAACTTAACCCAACAAGAATTAAACGCATGAATTTTGCAATAGTTAACATTTGTTTACCTCTTTGCCGCATCATTGCCGAAATTGCCTGATAGTGATTCTGTGAATTTATAAGATAACATGCAAATAATGATATCTTGGTAAATAAAACGAAGAAAACTAAATTGATCTAATTCCACAAAGGGGCTTATGCATTATGTTTAAAAAAATAACCAGTTCTATTCTGCTTGCATTAATGTTTGCGTTTTCTCCAACTTCTTCTTTTGCACAAGGAACATTATCAGATACTTATTCAAGTGAGGACCTCATAAAAACAGGCGGCGAATTTTTTGGTGGAATAACTCAAGGACTAGCCTCACTGGTTGAAAAATCTATCTCTCAATATGGTTTGCCGAACGCCTATATTTTAGGACAAGAAGGCTCTGGGGCTTTTTTTGCAGGTGTGCGTTATGGTGAAGGAACAATGTCCACCCGCAATGCTGGCAATCGTTCAGTTTTTTGGCAAGGCCCAACTATTGGCTTTGATGTTGGCGGAGATGGCAGTAAAGTTATGATGTTAATCTATAACTTACCTTCCGTTGATGCAATTTATGGCCGCTACCCTGGAATTGATGGCTCTGCCTATATGGTTGGTGGACTTGGTATTACCGCGATGAAATATGATAATATTTATATTGTACCAATTCGCTCAGGAGTTGGAGCTCGACTTGGGGTAAATGTTGGCTATCTTAAATTTACAGCACAACCCACTTGGAATCCATTTTAACTTTTAAGCCATGTAACTTGGCCATTCACCAATAAATAAATCACCACTATTATTTTTATCCTTTTTTCTCTACAGTGGATTTATTCTAGCATTTACTATATAGATTTTTGCTAAGGAAATGAATTATAATTGGTTAAGGCATGAAATTGCCTTTTTGGATGTTAATTAATGTTGATAGAAAATTTAATCTATTTTGTCTTAGGTTTTTCAATTTCAAGTCTATTGGGCATATTCATAATGCCCACTATTTGGAAAAGAGCTGTGCGCCTTACCAAAAAGCGCTATGAATCTGCTAACCCTCTAACTATGTCAGAATTTCGTGCCGATAAAGACCAGTTGCGTGCCCAGTTTGCTCTTAAAACCCGAAAATTGGAAATGCAAATAGAAAAATTACGCTTACAACTTTCTGAGCAATTAGTTGAGCTAAATGAAGCAAAAAGCGAATTGGCACTTATGGATGTTGAGCAAGATAGGCAGCAAATTATTTCTGAGGAATTTGAAGCAAAAAATGAAAAACTATCTAAACGCATTTTAGAACTTGAAAAAAGCTCTGCTGATATTTCACAAAAATTACGCATGCGTGAGCGTGAGGTAGAATCTAAAAAAGATGATATTCGAGATCGAACTCTTGAACTAGAAAAGAAAACCATTGGGCTTTCTCATAAATTACGCATGAAAGAAAAAGAAATAGAAGAGCTGATTTCCAAATCCCCAAAAAACGCTGAACAGCAAATTGCTAATGCTAATAGTAAATTAAATGATTTAGTGCAAAAAACTAAAGCCGCTACAAAAGAAGAAAAAGCAGTAAAAAACAGCTCGTTAATACAAGATATAACCTATCAAGAAGAACTTGAAGGTCTGCATAAGAAAATCTTAAAAATTGAAAATTCAATCCAAACAAAATGGCAAAAAAATAGCGATATTAAAAAATCTGACCTTCACTCTCTAAGAAAAGATATGGAAGAAGTAGCCGCTATAGTTATGAATGTAATTAATCCAAGCGAGAGTGAAACAGTTAAAAAACCTAAAGAAACTGAAGAAAGCTTGCTAGCAAAGGTACAAAAATTTGTAAAAAATGATAATAATTTAGACCAAGAAGAATTAGATGACAAAAAGAACATTAAAATAAGCGCAAGCTCAATATCAAAGCGTTTCAAAATCTTTCAAAATGTAGAAAAGCATCAATAAGTTTGATTATAATTCAATTATTCTTTTACAAAGCTAATATCTCGAATAATCGCTCCAGTTGTGCCATCAATAAGGCGAAGCGTTGTTTTGCCATTCTTTATATAAGTGATCGCAACCATACCCTCATTTGGAACAGCGGAAACAATTTGCGCTCCATCTGGCACAACCAACATACCAACACTATATTTATCTTTTATATCATTTTTTGCTTTTAAATTATTATCTTCACCATCAGACTTAAAAATTAAAACCAAGGCAATAGATAAAAGACCAACAATCAAAAGACCTATTGAAAAAATAAAAGATCGCTTAGCACGTGCAATTACTGCAACTACTTCTGGTGAAATATCTTCACTTGTACTATTATCATCTGAAGAATTTTTAGACATAAAAGAAAGCCCTATTTTGCAAAAAGAAAATACTTATATTGTTGATAATGATAATGCAAACCTTAGGCTTGATATATTCCTAAGCAATGCACAAAACGAACTTAGCCGTACTCGCATTAAACAGCTAATACTTGAAGGTGTTATTTTAATCAATGATAAAAAAATAACCGAGCCTAAATATAAGGTCAAATTGGACGATGAAATCTTCTTCAAAGCCCCTCCTCCCATTGACCCAACACCAAAAGGCGAGGACATAGCACTTGATATAATTTTTGAAGATGATCAAGTTATAGTTATAAACAAGCCTGTTGGTATGGTTGTGCACCCCGCACCGGGATCACTAAGCGGCACTTTGGTCAATGCCCTGATAAATCATTGTGGGGAAAGCTTTGCTGGCATTGGCGGCGTAAAACGCCCTGGAATTGTGCATCGCTTAGATAAAGACACATCAGGCATTATGGTTGTTGCCAAAACTCAACGTGCCCATAATCATTTAAGCAAGCAATTTGCAGATCATGGTCGCACTGGCCCTCTTAAACGCTCCTATATTGCTTTTTGTTGGGGCAAAATGGCTCTAAGTTCAAGCAAAATTGATATTGCCATTGGCCGAGATAAGTTTAATCGCCTCAAGCAAGGCGTAAGAAAAGACGGCAAAGAGGCCATTACCCATTATAAAACCAGCTCTCGATATGCAGGGGAAGGTTGGGAAATTACCAAAATGATATGCCAACTTGAAACGGGAAGAACCCACCAAATACGAGTGCATATGGCATATATTAAACATCCACTAATTGCAGATCCGCTTTATGCTTCTGGCTTTGCAACAAAGGCAAAAAAATTACCAGATACATTAAGAAACATTGTTGAAGGCCTCAATCGCCAAGCGCTACACGCCGCAATTTTAGGATTTGAGCATCCAACAAATAAGCAAGCAATGTTATTTGAAGCAGATTTACCAAGCGATATGGCAAGTTTAGAACAAGCCCTTGAACAATATAATTTAGTATAAAATTCATTTAGGGGTGTAATTTATATTTTCATACCTATATCCTCTTAAATGTGCTTAAGGGTCATATTATTGCCCACTTAAGGTTGAACAATTATACGTGCTATTTTTGGCACAGGTTTGCTATTTTTAGAAAGCTGGGGGAGCAAATGAGCGTATCAAATTTACCGACATTAAGTTCAAAAGCTGGGCTTGATAGATATTTGCAAGAAATTCGCAAATATCCAATGTTACAGCCCGATGAAGAATTTATGCTGGCAAAGCGCTATAAAGAACACGATGATTCTCAAGCAGCACAAAAGCTTATTACCTCTCACCTACGCCTAGTTGCAAAAATTGCAATGGGCTATCGTGGTTATGGTTTGCCAATTTCTGAAGTTATTTCTGAGGGCAATGTTGGGCTTATGCATGCCGTTAAACGTTTTGAGCCCGATAAGGGATTTAAGTTAGCAACCTATGCCATGTGGTGGATTAGAGCTTCTATTCAAGAATATGTTTTGCGCTCTTGGTCATTAGTAAAAATTGGCACAACGGCAGCACAAAAACGTTTGTTTTTTAATCTTAGAAAAGTCAAAGGGCAAATAGCAGCGCTTAATGATGGGGCTTTACACCCAGAGCAAATCAAACAAATTGCAGATAGGCTAAATGTAAAAGAGAGCGAAGTTGTTTCAATGAACGCCCGCCTATCTGGCGATAGTTCGCTAAATGCCCCCGTCAAAGCCGATGAGGGAACAAGCGAATGGCAAGATTGGTTAATCGATGAAACGCCAAACCAAGAAATTACACTTGGCAATAGCGAAGAATATAATCAGCGCATGGGCATGGTTGAAAAAGCAATGGAAGTGCTTAATGAGCGTGAGAAAAAAATCTTTCTAGCTCGCCGCTTAAAAGAAAAACCACTCACCCTTGAGAAATTAGCAAAGCAATTTAATGTTTCTCGTGAGCGCATTAGACAAATAGAAGTTAGAGCATTTGAAAAAGTGCAAGATGCAGTAAAAGCCAATTCATAATAATTTAGGTTTTATAAAATGAAATATAAGGTCTATGGATTTGCTGGCTCTCGCTCTATTCGAGTAACATGGATGCTTGAAGAACTTGGACTTGATTATCAATTTATTGACGTGCGCCCACATAGTCCTGAAATTTTAGCGCTTAATCCTGCAGGTAAAATTCCTGTGCTAGAAGTTGCAGATCAAGTAATAAGCGATAGCGCCGCAATTTGTCTTTATCTTTGTGATGCCCACCCAGAAAAAGGCCTATCAGCACAATGCGCAACATTAGAGCGGGCACAAATTGACAGCTGGCTATTTTTTGCACAATCAGAACTTGAACCACCAATTTGGGCATATAGAAAACATAAAAAATCAACAGAATTTTCTTTAATACCAGATGAATTAAAAGTTGATATTGAGCCATGGGCAAAGTTTGAATTTGCAAAAGCCACAAAAACCCTGCTGGCTCAGTTGGGCGATAAACCATATGCAATGGGCGATAATTTTAGCATAGTAGATATTTTCCTCACCCAAATAGGGCAATGGGCAAGATATGAACGTTTTGAAATTCCTATCCGTTATAAGGAATATCTAGATATGGTTTGGGCACGTCCTGCTTTAGAAAAAGCAAGAAAAAGAGAAAGCAACTAGCTAAAAATCATTAGCTAATCAGTGCATTAACTAATAGGAGAATGACGGGCAAGGATTGCCCTCGTATCCATTTTCTCTATGCTCGCCCCATAAGTATGTCGCCAGCGCCCAGTAAGGCGTGTCGATAAAAACGCATCAGAAATTTCACTTGGTGCATGTTGGCTTAATAATGACCCAGCAGCTAGCAAAGCTAACAATTCAACTATTGCACGTCCATTAGTCTCAAGCCCTCCCCTATCCGCTAACATTTCATGCAACAGGTTTAGCCCAGATTGCAAACGAGTATCTTGATTTGCAACATCGTTAAAACTCGCCAAAACAATATCCAATGTTTCAGGTGATTTTTGCATGACCCTAAGAACATCTAAGCACATAACATTGCCCGACCCCTCCCAAATGGCGTTGAGAGGCATATCTCGATAGGCACGTGCCATAAGCCCGTCCTCAACATATCCATTACCGCCAAAACACTCCATCGCTTCATAGGCTAATGCTGGTGCAATTTTACATATCCAATATTTACTAACTGGCGTCATCAGCCGCTGCCAAGCCGCTTCTTGTGGGTCTGCCAACTTATCAAATGAGCGAGCAAGTCGAAACGCCAACAACGTGGCAGCTTCTACATCAAGAGCTATATCCGCCAGCACCCCTGACATCATCGGTTGATCAATGAGTTTTTTCTGAAACACCGTGCGATGGCTGGTATGGTGAATGGCATTAGCCAGCACCAGCCGCATAAGCCCTGCTGATGATATTGCACAATCGAGTCGAGTATAGGTGACCATGTCAATAATAGCAGGTACGCCCCGACCCTCCTCACCCACCATTTGACCCCAAGCACCATGAAACTCAACCTCTGAAGAAGCATTGGA
>JAJRPR010000067.1 GCA_024280655.1 Alphaproteobacteria bacterium
GCTAAGACCGTGGTCGGCAATTAGCTTGGCATCAATTTGCGGCTCATTAGGAATACTCATGATAGCACCTCAAACAATCCAGCAAATAACGCCCGCCCATCTGTGCCGCCATGTGCTTTTTCAATCAGGTTTTCAGGGTGCGGCATCATGCCTAAAATATTTTTTTGCTTATTAAAAACCCCTGCAATATCGTTGAGTGAGCCGTTGGGGTTTGTGCCATTTGCATATCGAAAGGCAACTTGGTTGTTTTTTTCTATTTCGCTCAAAACCTTTTCATCAGCAAAAAAGTTCCCATCATGATGCGCAACAGGGCAATCTATAATTTGCCCTTGCTTATAGCCGCTAGTAAAACTTGTATCAGAATTGGTAATTTCTAACTCGATTGATTTGCAGACAAATTTTAGCGATTTATTGCGCATTAAAGTTCCGGGTAATAGGCCAGCTTCGGTTAGGATTTGAAAGCCATTGCAAATACCTAAGATTTTCACCCCATCATTGGCGGCTTGTTTAACTGCCTGCATGATGGGAGATCGGGCAGCGATTGCGCCTGAGCGCAAATAATCACCATACGAAAATCCACCCGGAATAATTATGATATCGCTTTTGGGAAGTTTTACCTCCTTATGCCAGACAAGTTCAGGCATATTTTTAGAGATGTCTTTTATGGCTTTAATCATATCTCTATCACGATTTGAGCCAGGAAAATTGATTAGTGCTGTTTTCATTGCACAAATATCGGACAAAGCCGCTCCCAAAAAATTAGGTTTAGCGCTTTGTCATGATTTTTATATCAAAAGGCAAGTAAAAAGGCGCAAAATCTTAAGTTTTGCGCCTTTTATTTTTTACTCAGCAGGAGCTGGTCTAACTTTTGCTTTTGAGGGCAAGCTTCCTTTTGCTCCAGGAATGTGCGCCCAAGCAGGTCTTTCAAATAGAAACTTGCCATAACCAGTTTTTTGCACCATCCAATAAAGCACTAGTGGTGCGATAATAGCGATTATCAATATAGTTAGAGAGAGCATACCAGTATCGTTGATTATACCAAAACGCTGTAAGATTTCACGGCTTATTCCCATTGGTAAAGAAAATGCAAGGAAAATAACAATCGAACGATTACCTATAGTACTTAGCCAGTTCATTGTCTTAAAGCGTACAAACAGACTAGCGCTGATGCACACGGCCATTGCGCCAACTAAGGCTAAGGCTAGGTGTAATCCCGGTATGGCTGCAAAACCCATAACAAACTCGGTTGGCATTGCTTGATATTGTGGCAAGAACACTAATGCGCCATTTATACCTGCCCATAAAAGCAAAGTACCAACAATTAACAAAGGGCGCTTTGAAAAATATTCAACAATACCAAATATTCTTGGTGCAAACACATAACCTACATAGAAATAAATGAAATATTCTGAGAATTGGTTGAACGCATAAATTGGGGTGTCTATTGGTAATATTTGCAATGTTGCAGCAAAGATTAACATTGCCCAATGCGGAATTTTTAGCGAATAAGCAATTTTTGCGGCGAGTGAAAAGAACGCTAAAACATAGATAAACCAGAGCAATGAATATGGCTCAATTATAGACCATAATATTAGAGATAAGGCATGAGCGGGGTGGAGTGAGAAAATAGCATATTTGAAGACTATTATAATTACTGCCCAAAGCGCATAAAAATAAAGATAGTGCACAAATCGCCGATCAATATAGGCTTTCCAATCTCGAGCAATTACCATTGATAAGAATAGACCAGAAATTAGAAAAAATTCAGGCATTCTAAAGGGTGTAGCAAAGCCAATAATATAGTGTAAAAAGCCGACCTCTCCTGTATCCTTGCCAACAGAATTAGCCGCATAGAGCATCACAACTAGGATAATTGAAATACCCTTAGCACTATCAACCCAATTTAATCTCGCCTTATCACTCATTTTACTTCCGCCTTACTTATTCATGAAACATGAAGCCCCATACCATGATTAAATGCTAACTATTGTTAACAGAAGCGTGATATCAGCTAGTTTTTGATATTTACCTTAATGATTATGCTTAAGAAAATTGTAATGGCAACAAGATAAAAAGAGGCGAGGCCTGCGAGCTTCAACGCGAGCCAACCAACTTCTTGGTCGCCCCATCGGAGGCTCAACTTTTAACATAGGCGCATTTTGCGCCGTCATGGTAAAAGTGGTGCGAGTCGTGAGATATATATTAGCGGGGGTGTTCCACCTACGCCAAGTCTTCGGTGGACAAGCGGGGTCGCCAGCCTGCGTGGCGTGAGCGCAAGTAAAAAAAG
Organism: Alphaproteobacteria bacterium; assembly: GCA_024280655.1. Taxonomy (GTDB): domain Bacteria; phylum Pseudomonadota; class Alphaproteobacteria; order Rhizobiales; family Devosiaceae; genus S141-66. The sequence goes on from JAJRPR010000067.1 coordinate 2,288, forward strand.
CAAAGCGACCAACGGCGACAAGATAAAGAGCATGGTGCTGCTGGACAGATTTGAACTGTCGGCCTCTCCATTACCAATGGAGTGCTCTACCCCTGAGCTACAGCAGCTAATTTTTAATCTTTGCTCTAGTGCCATAGCAAAAGACTTCACGCAAGATAAAAAACGTGCCATATAGTCAATCAACTTAATTCTTTTATAAAATTATCATGAATAATAAAATATCTAAAATTGAAAA
>JAJRPR010000068.1 GCA_024280655.1 Alphaproteobacteria bacterium
AACTGCACCAAAAGCACGCTGCAAATCTTGCATCATCTTGGTGCGATCAATTATACGTTGTTCACTTGCTTCTTTTTCTTCCTCAGTCATTGAAGCAACCTTAATGCCGTTCTCACGGAAAACTTCAACTGCACGAGCCATTTCACCTAGTTCGTCACCTCTATCAATACCAACAACATCAACTTCAAAATCACCTTCAGCCATGTTATCCATGGTTTTATTTAGGCGAGATAGTGGAATAGTAATAGAGCGGATAATTAAAAAAGCTAATATTAGTGTAATAGCTAGAAACAGCGCATTTATAATAATAGTATTACGTAATTTATTGCCAGCTACCATCTGATGGTGTTTTGCAAACTTAGCAATATCAGTCGTTGCTGCATCATCTACTTGTTTTAATAGATCAATACGATCTGTGGTCGCATTAAACCATTGCTCACCAGTTATTGATTCAAACGAATTGCTAAACGGAGAAGCTAATAAGATTGCCCTTAGAGAATTAACTTTTTCAATAATTGAGCCTTGCATCACTTCATCATATTTTGCGCTTAAATGATTAGTTGCTGTGTCTTCAAAAGAATGCAACATCTCTGCTTGCATAGCAACAAGAGAACTAAACTTAACATATGCCGCTTCATCCATACTAGCACTTGCAAAGGCAGCTGTTCCAACAGCACGCTCAATTCCGGCACGCTCTTTTGCTTGCAAAAGTGTAGAAAGAGAAAGAAGGCGTGTCACAACTTCAGAGTTTTTTGCATGTTTGATTTGCATATCAATAGTGCTTAGTAATTCCTTGATTGTCTTTGTATAATAGCTAACCATTTCGGATTTAGGTAATTGTAATAGGCCTACGCCTTTTCGAATTGTCGCAAGCTGCTCAAGGTCTTTTATTGCAAGATCAAACTCTTTAACAATGCCATCATCTAATTGTCCAAGCGCTTCTTCATTAGCTAACAATTGTAGTTTTTCTAAAGCAGTATTGGTTAATCCATGCTGTACTGGTAATTCTTTTACAAATTTAGCGCCCTTGGCGGCAATAAACCCTGCGCTCATGCCCCGCTCTTTTTGCAATTCATGAACAAGTCCAGATATGCTTGGTATTAGACTAACTAATAATGCTGTGCTCTTTGCATCATTTGCAAGTTTAAATTCGGATTTTAATTGACCATAACCAACATATAATAAGCCCAATATTGGCACAAGACAGAGTGCTAATATACGCATTTTTACGGATATGCTGGATGTTATTTTTTTAAAATTAAAGCTGGACATATTGTTTCTACTTTCCAAATGATAGATAGGTAAATATGCGTGCACTCTATGCATGCATATTATTAAGCAATCATAACCAATAGGTTGTTATGTCATACTTATGATTACAATAAACCAATGGTAGTGATTTTTAATTTGAACATCTTGAGCTCAAAATGTTTGCGTTCATATTATTCAAAAGGCTGCGTCCAAGCCGCTTATTAAATAATACCGTAAGGATAAATACTCATATTATGGTTAAAATAGCTCTAATATACAAAAGTTTTTATAGTGGTTATAAATTGAGGGGATTGCATGGCTGAAATTACCAGCAACTTTTACCCTCTTTATGCTCGCCCTCTTGGGTGCGCACTTAGGTAGCTTTCTAATAATTGCTCATTCTCAACTTTAGTATATATTTGCGTACTTGAAAGCGAGGCGTGGCCAAGTAGTTCTTGAATGGTGCGCAAATCTCCACCTCGCCCCAATAGGTGCGTAGCAAAAGAATGTCTTAAGGCGTGCGGGGTTGCTGATGGAGGTAGTCCTAATGCACTTCTTAATTGCTCAACTCTTTTTTGGATAATTCGAGGCGAAAGCGTTCCGCCCTTAACACCAAAAAACATTGGCTGATTGTTAGTGATTTCAAAAGGGCAAAGCTCCAAATATTTTTTAATGGCTTTTTCGATATTTCCTATTAATGGCACTATTCGCTCTTTATTGCCCTTGCCCCTTATTCGCATAGAGCTAGTTTCAATATCCATACGCCTTAAGCTCAAAGCCTCAGAAATTCTTAGTCCCGCCCCATAACAAAGCGATAGAACAGCAATATCACGGGCACTAACCCACGCAACATCCTCTAACTCATTGATAGATGAAAGGGTTTTTTTTGCTTCATCTTCACTAAGCGCTCTTGGTAGAGTTTTGCCCAATTTTGGGGCACGAATTATGTTAAGCGCTTCATTTTTAATAATATCTCTTTGCTCAAAATATAAAAATAGGCTTTTTAGCGAAGAAAGCGAACGAGCGATTGATCTTGAGCTGACATCATTTAAGCGTCTTGAGGCTAAAAAAGCACGAAAATCAGATGGTTTTAGGTCTTTAAGAAGTTTCAAATTTACTTTTTCGCCATGATGAGAACAGATAAAACTAATAAATTGCCCAATATCTCGTTGATAGGCCTCTATGGTGTTTTTTGATAATCGACGAACTGCACTAAGCTCATTTAGCCAAGCAATAATATATTTGTTAGTTTTTTTGTCGCAAAGCAGTGCAAAATCAGTCATGATTTGAATATTCTAGTAAAATACTTAAACAACTAAAAACTTTTCGTAATTTCAAATTCATAAAAATAATTGTAACATAAATTATGAGCAAAAAACTTGGTGACATTGTTAGCATATTAATAAGCGTAGCGCTTGATGTGCCCTATAGCTATCGTGTGCCAGTTGGTGAAAATGTGGTTTGTGGCTCTATCGTTTTAGTGCCGCTTGGCACAAGAAAGGTCTTAGGTGTTGTTTTAGGTGAGCCAAAGGATAACAAAGCGCATAATCGACTTAAAGATATTGAGCATATTTATGATTGTGCGCCGCTTTCATCTGATCTTTTGCAAACAATTAATTGGGTCGCAAAATATTATTTAGCTAAAAGGGGCATGGTATTGCGTGCCGTGTTGCGCTCAAAAGAGGCGCTGCTTAAAGCCAAGCCAACTCTTGCTTATCAATTATCAGGGGCGCAGCCTGAGCGCATGAGTGAAGCTCGTAAAAGAGTATTAGAAATTTTAAGCAATAAAATGGCTGATCCAAAAGCAGCGCTAAGAGAGGAAGCTAGTGTTTCGGCTTCTGTTATTGATGGTTTAGAAAAAATTGGGGCAATAGTAAAAATCGAAATTACAGCACCAGCGCCAGTTAAAATTCCAGATCCCGATTTTGCCAAAACTATTCTTAGTAAAGAACAACAAATTGCCTATGATGAATTAAAGCAAATGCCAGATGGGTTTGGTGTTGCCTTACTTGATGGTGTTACGGGAGGCGGCAAAAGCGAGATATTTTTTGAGCGGGTTGCAGATATCTTAAAACAAGATAAGCAAGTGCTTATCCTATTGCCTGAAATTGCGCTAACTCACACATTTATTGAGCGTTTTACAAAACGCTTTGGTGCAAAGCCTGCTGAGTGGCATTCAAATATGAGCAATGCGCAACGTGCTAAAATATGGCGAGGGGTAAATGATGGTTCAATAAGGGCGGTAGTTGGCGCACGTTCGGCACTGTTTTTGCCGTTCCATAATTTGGGGTTAATAGTGTTAGATGAAGAACATGATGGCGCATATAAACAATCTGATGGCATAAATTATCACGCACGAGATATGGCCGTGATGAGGGCAAAATTTGCGCAAGCAAAATTAATTCTCTCCTCTGCCACCCCATCGATAGAAAGCCGCAATAATGCAAATATTGGTAAATATAAGCATGTACGCCTAAATAATCGGTTTTTTGATGCACCGCTTCCCAATATAAATATTATTAATATGCGAGAACAAGCGCCAGAAAAAGGCATGTTTATTGCGCCAGAATTGGTTGAAGAAATTGCCAAGATATTAGCAAATGATGAGCAGGCGTTATTGTTTCTTAATCGGCGTGGTTATGCGCCGCTAACGCTTTGCAAGGCTTGCGGGTATAAATATCAATGTCCCGATTGCTCTACGTGGTTGGTCGAACATCGTTTTGCCGATAAATTAATGTGCCATCATTGCGCACTAGAGCTTAAAAAACCAAATAAATGTAACCAATGTGGTGAGCAAGATAGTTTAGTGCCCATTGGACCGGGAATTGAGCGCATTGCAGAGGAGGCTGCAAAATTATTTCCTAACGCCAAGCAGGTTGTACTTTCATCTGATATGGGAACAGCAAAAACGCTTAAGCAAAAATTTATAGATATTGAGCAAGGGAAATATAATTTAATCATTGGCACGCAATTAGTTGCCAAAGGCCATCATTTTGAAAAATTAACGCTTGTTGGTGTGTTAGACGCTGATTTAGGATTAGCGCAGGGCGATTTGCGAGCCGCAGAAAAAACCTATCAGATTTTAACGCAAGTTAGCGGGCGAGCCGGACGAGCCGCCAAACAGGGCGCTGCTTATTTACAAACCTATCACCCTGATAATGATGTAATAAAGGCAATGAAAGCACAGGATAGCGAGAATTTTTATAGGCATGAATTAAAGGTGCGAGAAGATGGGGGTCTGCCACCTTTTGGGCGATTAGCGGCTTTAATTATTTCAGGTAATGAGAGAGATATAGCTTTCAAATATGCTCGCATGTTGCTTAGTTGCGCCCCAAAGCCAACAAATAAACAAGATTTAGAGCTTTTGAAAATTTTTGGACCCATTGATGCGCCAATTTCTATGATTAGAGCTCGTCATCGGGTGCGCTTGTTGGTGCAATCGGGCAAGAATTTTGATCTATCTTCTTATGTACGCTTTTGGCTTGAAAAAGCGCACAAACCTACAGGTAATATAAAGGTGCAGGTGGATATTGATCCCATTAGTTTTTATTGAAGAATTGAGTTTTTATTAAACAACCTCAAACCAAGTAATCATGCCAGCGGCTGCATGTTCTAGCATATGACAATGATAAAGCCATTTGCCAATATTGTCAGCAACAAAGGCGATTTTTACTGTTTGCTCTGCGCCAATTAAAAAAGTATCACGCCAAACATTACTCTCGTCAATCTCTACGCCACTTCTTTCAATTACCCGAAAATGAAAACCATGTGCGTGCATTGCATGGATAAAATTTGTATCATTCTTCGTTTCCATAATAACTGTTTCACCAAGCTTTACGCTAAAAAATGGTTCTTCTGGTAGATTAGCAACGCCATTAAATGCCCAAACTTGCCCCGTTTTTTCAAAATCATCGCCCTCAAGTTTTTTACCTTGATAATAAATATCTCCAACTCGACGCATTGCGCCACCACTCATTTCTAGTGGAAATATTTTTGCATTGGCAATATCAGGTTCAGGTATATTGCTTAGTGGTAATTGCACCAAAGAGGGGGCAGTTTCTTTGTCGCCAATAATTTCAAATTTTGCAAATGAATATGCCTGCCCTGAAGATAATTCTTCAATCGAGAAATCAGCTCCC
>JAJRPR010000069.1 GCA_024280655.1 Alphaproteobacteria bacterium
TCTCGACCCTGCCTAGCAATACCAAGCCCAGTTGAAGCGTTACCTTGCGGATCAAGATCAATAATCAACACGTTTTCACCAACTGCCGCCAAAGCAGTTGCAAGATTTATTGTCGTTGTTGTTTTACCAACCCCACCCTTTTGATTTGCTAAGGTTAAAACTCTTGGACTCATATCACTCTCCAAATATTATCCCCTATATCTAGCTTTTCAGCTATTTTTAGGAGTAAAATCTGTTATTTCTAACACAACGCTAGCTTTATTTGTAACAGAGCTATGAATTACCACATTATAGCGCCAATCACCATTGGCTTTTGTTAGTTCTTCAGTATATTCTTTGCCTTTGGGGAAAATAAGCACTGTTTTACTGTTAGATATGGGTTTTGAAAGCCGTAAAAGCTCATTTAGCGGCGCAACAGCTCTAGCAATTATCATTTGCGGTACATTATCATCTGAAAATTCACAATTTTCGATACGAGAATCAATTATTTGTGCATTAAGCCCTAATTCGCGCACTACAGCACGCAAAAATGCCACTTTACGGCTATTTGCTTCAATCATAGTAATTTTTGTGGTGCTATTCTTTAGAGCAATAGCCAGAACAATAGCAGGAAACCCGCCACCTGAGCCAAAATCTATAATTCTTTTGATATTATCTGGAATATAGGCCAATAATTGTAAACTATCTGCCACATGGCGCAACCAAAATTGACTTAAAGTTTCACGTGAAACAAGGTTTTGTACTTTTTGCCACTTAACCAACAGGCTCTGAAATTTCTGCAGATCAGCAACTAGTTCAGCTTCAGGACGCTCAAACCTAACAGCGGCAATCTCTAACGCTTGCTCTGCTTCTAATAAATCCATCTCATGTCCTATTGCTTTGCCTGTCTATTACCACGTTTTATTATCGCTAAAAGCAATGTAATTGTCGCAGGGGTTATTCCCTCTATTGCTTGAGCCTGTGCTAAATTCATTGGCTTAACCTCAATCAATCTTTGTCGATTTTCAGATGACAGACCATTTATTTCATTATAATCAAGCCAAGCTGGGATTTGCAGTTTCTCAGCTTTTTGCACCGCTTCAACATCGCCCTTTTGTCGCTCAATATATACAGAATATCGAGCATCATTTGCTAATTGTTCAAAAATATCCGCTTCAATATCAACTAGTTGCGGCCAAATAGAAATAAGATGCTCTATTTCAACATCTGGATAAGATAATAATTCAAATGCCGTACGCCTTACTCCATCTAAATTGATTTTGATATCAAATTTACGGGCTTTATTAGGACTAATTGTAAGCGCCTTTAATTGCTCTAGCCCGCTGATTAATTTTGTAGAACGAGCTAAAAACTTCTGTTTTCGCTCCTCACCAACCAGCCCAAATTCAATACCAATTCCAGTTAGGCGCTGATCAGCATTATCAACTCTTAAATAAAGACGAAACTCAGCACGAGAGGTAAACATACGATAAGGCTCGCTAATGCCCTTACTTGTCAAATCATCAATCATTACCCCAAGGTAAGACTGTGTGCGAGAAAGCAGTATTTGTGGCGCTTGTTTTGCTCTAAGCGCTGCATTTGCGCCAGCTAACAAGCCCTGTGCCGCCGCTTCTTCATATCCCGTAGTGCCGTTAATTTGCCCAGCGAGATAAAGCGCAGGCAGTTTTTTAAGCTCAAGCGTGGGTTTAAGTTCACGTGGATCAACATAATCATATTCAATCGCATAACCTGCCTGATTAATTACCACATTTTCAAGCCCCGGCATGGTGCGTAAAAATTCTAACTGCACTTCCTCTGGCAAGGAGGTCGATAACCCATTTGGATAAATATTATCATCGTCTAGCCCCTCAGGCTCTAAAAATATTTGATGACTATCCTTATCAGCAAATCTTACTATTTTATCCTCAATAGAAGGGCAATAACGAGGGCCTTTTGCTTCAATTTGCCCTGAAAAAATCGCTGATCTATGTAAGTTTTTAGATATAATATCATGGGTCTTTGCTAGGGTTCTTGTAATATAACAACTAACCTGTTCGCTAGTAATTTCCTTAGTTAATGAAGAAAAAGCCTGTGGAGGGGTATCTCCCTTTTGCTCTTCTAAGCCTTTGAAATCTATAGATTTTCTATCTATTCTAGGTGGCGTGCCAGTTTTTAATCTACCTAAATTCAGATTTAATGCATATAGTCTTTTTGAAAGCGCCTTGCTTGGCTTTTCACCAATTCTACCAGCCTCTATTTTTTCCTCACCACGATGAATAATTCCATTTAAGAAAGTCCCAGTTGTAATAACCACAGAACTAGCTTTTATTGTTGAGCCATCAGCAAGAATAATCCCAGATATAATATTATCCTCTATAATAAGATCTTCAACCTCACCTTCAATAATTTTCAAATTCTTATAAGATTGCACTATCTCTTGCATTGCTTGGCGATAGAGTTTTCTATCAATTTGCGCACGTGGGCCTCGAACAGCTGGCCCTTTACGTCTATTTAGAACTCTAAATTGAATTCCAGCAATATCTGCCAATTTTCCCATTAATCCATCAAGCGCATCTATTTCTCTAACCAGATGACCTTTGCCCAAACCCCCTATCGCAGGATTACAAGACATTTCCCCAATAGTTGCAATTCTATGCGTGATAAGCGCTGTTTTTGCGCCCATACGTGCAGAAGCGGCCGCCGCCTCACAACCAGCATGTCCTCCCCCTACAATAATTACATCAAAATCCTGCACTATATCTGCTCTAATATATGTTTCACGTGAATCTTACCTCTACTATCATAAATAATGTTTCACGTGAATCATTTTCCAATACAAAAGCTTGAAAATATCTCACCCAAAATGTGCTCAGGGTCAATTTTCCCAAGCAAGCGAGCTAGGCTAGTAGATGCTCTTAACAATGCGCCGGCTGTTATTTCTAGCTGATCAAGGTTTGCAATAGCTATCTCTATTTCCTCTAAAGCCTGCATTAATGCCTCTTTATCACGTAAACGGCTTAAAATTACACTGTCATTGCTAATGGAGGTTTTTATCAGGATTTGCTGTTTAATTAATTCAATTAATTGCTCTATTCCTTCGCCTGACTTAGAGGAGATATTAAGGGCTAAGTCATTCCTATGCTCGCCAAGGTCAGATTTTGTTCCAATAGAAATAGTGGTTGGCGCAATATCTGGTGCTTTAAGATTATCAGTCCCATCAAATGGGTCTAGCCACAATAAAACATCAGCTTGTGAAATTTCATTCTGTGCCCGCCTAATACCTTCAATCTCTGCAATAGAAGATGTTTCTCTAAAGCCTGCCATATCAATAAAAATAACTAAATTTCCATCAATATCCATCTCAACTTCACGGATGTCTCGTGTAGTACCAGCTTCTTCGCTAACTATTGCAAGTTCAGACTTAACTAACCTATTGATAAGACTAGATTTTCCAGCATTTACTGGCCCAGCAATCGCAACACGAAATCCATCACGGATTATACGTCCCTGTTCAAAATTCTTTATTGCTTTCGTAAAATCTACGCTTAACTGCTGCAATTCAACAATAAATGAGCTTGGCAAAGCCTCTAAAACATCTTCTTCATCAGAGAAATCAAGATACGCTTCTAAACTCGCTCTAAGAGATAGTAATTGTTGTCGCCATAACTCAATCTTATTAGAAATTTCACCGCTTGCTCGTGCTAAAGCTTGAACTCTTTGGTTTTCGGTTTCACTATCGAGTAAATCAGCAAGACCTTCAGCTTCAACTAAATCGATCTTACCATTTTCAAACGCTTGGCGAGTAAATTCACCAGCTTCAGCTAATCTAACATTTTCAAAACTTATCAAAATATGTAATAATTTTTGCACTACAGCTTTTGAGCCATGTACATGAAATTCAAGACAATCACGACCTGTAAAAGAATGAGGTGCTGCAAAATACGCAACTAATGCCTGATCAATAGTATTTTGCCCGTGCTTGATAGTTTTTAGCGTTAGAGTTCTAGCTTGTGGTAATCCATTAATAAGCTTATTAGCTATATCCCTGACCCGTGAGCCAGAAATGCGAATAATAGCCACTCCTGAAGGCAAAGAGCCGCTTGAAAGTGCAACTATTGTATCTATCTGTGCCATGTCATTTCTAACTAAATTTACTAGCTATGAATATACTAATATTGTCTAGCTTAAGTATCATGTAACTTAGGTATTCACATAACTAAGTATTCATGGAGTTAAAGAAATCCTCATTGGTTTCTGTCTGGCGTAATTTATCCAGTAAAAACTCCATTGCATCAATAGTTCCCATAGGACTAAGAATACGGCGCAATACATACATCTTTTTAAGCGTATCCTTATCAACTAATAATTCTTCCTTACGGGTGCCCGATTTAGCAACATCAATCGCAGGAAATACACGTTTATCAGCAACTTTACGATCAAGAATAATTTCTGAGTTACCAGTACCCTTAAATTCTTCACAAATCACCTCATCCATACGAGAGCCAGTATCAATTAATGCCGTTGAAATAATAGTTAGTGATCCACCATCTTCAATATTTCTAGCAGCACCAAAAAATCTTTTTGGGCGTTGCAAAGCATTAGCATCAACACCACCAGTAAGCACCTTACCAGAACTTGGCACGACCGTATTATAAGCACGACCTAAACGAGTAATTGAATCAAGTAAAATAACCACATCTCGTTTGTGTTCAACTAATCTTTTAGCTTTTTCTATAACCATTTCAGCAACTTGCACGTGACGTGATGCTGGCTCATCAAAAGTTGATGAAATAACCTCGCCCTGAACGGAGCGCTTCATATCAGTAACTTCTTCAGGGCGTTCATCAATTAATAAAACAATTAAATAACATTCAGGATGATTTGCAGCGATAGATTTAGCAATATTTTGCAATAATACCGTCTTACCAGTTCTAGGAGGCGCAACAATAAGACCACGTTGTCCTTTTCCAAGTGGGGCAACAAGATCAATAACTCTAGAGCTAATATCCTTTAATTTAGGATCAATAATTTCCATTTTAAAGCGCTCATCTGGATAAAGAGGCGTTAAATTATCAAAATTTATTTTATGGCGAGCTGATTCTGGATCTTCAAAATTAATGGAAATAAGTTTTAGTAACGCAAAATACCGTTCCCCCTCACGAGGCGAGCGAATTTGACCTTCAATAGTATCCCCAGTTCTAAGCGCAAAACGCTTTATTTGCGAAGGTGATACATAAATATCATCAGGACCTGGTAAATAATTAGCGTCTTGTGATCTTAAAAATCCAAATCCATCTGATAATATTTCAATTACCCCATCACCAATAATTTCAATATCTTGCTCCGCAAGCTGCTTTAATATTGCAAACATTAATTCTTGTTTACGTAAAGTTGAGGCATTTTCAACTTCAACTTCTTCAGCAAAAGATAATAATTGTGCAGGGTTTTTAGCCTTAAGCTCGCTTAATTTCATGTTTTCGTTCATAAAAATTCCAAAGATAAATAATTTAAAGAATGGGAGATATAAAGATATAAGAAATATCAAAGAAGAATAGATATATAGTCTTAAACAAATAAAACTTCAAGCCATCTAATGTTAAGCTTTTAATATTTTTTTGTCTTATATTTAATTTATTCTGATTGTCTTACATTTGTATTTTTAAATAAATTATGACAAAAAACAAATGATATTTATAATAATATATAGAAGTATATTTATATTATTATTATTATATCTGTGGGTTTTGGGGATTATTAAATATTAAGTATTTTTACAAGGATAAATAAGATTTCTATAAAAAACCCAATAAGTAAATTATAATTAGAAAATTACTTAGTAAAAACGTTAACAAACAAATAAATTTAATAGTTAATAAAGACTTAACAAATAATCTACGTTAAAATATTGGGAAAACACTGTTAATAAATCAGCTTAACTTTAAAAAGCATTACTGACTTATTCCCATAATTAACAATATAGATATTTTCTTCATTCACAAAACTTATATGTGAACAAAATTTTTGAAAAATTGAATAACTTTACGCACTTATGAATTTCACTAGCTTTATTAACAAATTTAATTCAAAAATGTATATTCATGTGAATAAATAAAAACCAAACAATAAAGAACCTAAATATAGTGCAAAATAGTCCTCAAGCATTTGTAATTGGAGATCCGATTTCTCACTCGCTATCTCCTAGATTGCATCAATTTTGGTTAAAAAAATACAATATTGTAGGAAATTACAAGGCGATTAATATTTCAAACAATGAATTACCCTCTTTTTTTCAAAGATTACAGGCAGGAGAATTTATTGGTGGAAATGTAACCATTCCTCATAAGGAAAATATATTTTCTCTTTGTGATGAAATAAGCCAAGAGGCTAAAGAAATTGGGGCAATTAATACGCTAGTTCTAAAAGATAATAAAATTCTTGGCTCTAATAGCGATTGGGTTGGTTTTTTAGAAAATTTAGATAGGGAAGCGCTTAATTGGGATAAAAATGCTGAGCAAAAGCAGGCAATTATTTTGGGCGCTGGAGGGGCGGCACGAGCAATAACCTATGCTCTTATACGCCGTAAATTCTCTCATATTCATATTCTCAATAGAACAAAAGACAGAGCCGCAGACCTATCTAAAACTATGTCATTATATGCCAGTGAAACTGTAAAAATCACAAGCCATTCCCTAAATGAATTTAATGTTTTAGCATCAAAGATTGATCTTGTAGTCAATACCAGCTCTATTGGAATGAATGGCACAAAATTTGAAAATATTGCGTTAGATAAGCTACCTAAAAGCGCAATAATAACCGATATCGTATATACGCCCCTACATACTCTTTTATTAAGTGATACAAAAAACATAGGCCTAAAAACCGTTGATGGCTTAGGTATGTTGTTGTTTCAAGCAGTGTTTGGCTTTGAAAAATGGTTTGGTGTAAAGCCTGAGGTAGATAATGACTTAAGAAATTATTTGCTTAGTGTTTTAGGTGAAAAGCCATGCTAATTTTAGCGCTCACAGGATCAATCGCTACAGGTAAATCAACAGTGCTTGGCATGTTTAAGCAAGAAAATATTGTAACAATTTCATCTGATGAAATAGTACATGAATTATATCAAAATGAAGCGGTTTCTTCTTTAGAAAAGCTTTTTCCAAGCGCCATAAAAAACAATAAAATAGATCGAAAAATCTTAAGTGAGATCCTAGTAAAAACTCCAAGCCTATTAGGGGAATTAGAGAAAATCATTCACCCATTAGTGCGCCAAAAACAAAGAGAATTCATTGAAAAGTGCAAAGAGAATAATGAAAAATTAATTGTACTTGAAATTCCACTGCTTTTTGAAACTAACAGCAATATTGCGTTTGATTATGTGCTTATTACAACCTGTCCAGATGAAATATTGCGTCCAAGGGCATTGCAAAGAGATGGCATGAATGAACAAAAATTAGATATTATTTTGGCAAATCAAATGAGCCAGCAAGATAAAATCCTAAGGGCAGATTTTATTATAGACACTTCAAAATCTCTTAGTCAAAGCGCAAGAGAAGTAAAAAATATCATAGATAAATTAATTGGATAGATAATGTTACGTGAAATTGTACTTGATACAGAAACAACAGGCTTTAAGGCCACTAATGGCGATAGGATAGTTGAAATTGGCTGTATTGAATTAATTAACCACATACCAAGCGGCAAGGATTTTCAAACCTATATAAACCCAGAACGAGATATGCCTGACGGAGCATTTAGCGTACATGGTCTATCAGAAGAGTTTTTAGCGGATAAACCGCTTTTTCATGATATTGCTACTGATTTTCTTAGTTTCATCGATGATGCTCCCCTAATTATTCATAATGCGCCATTTGATATGGGGTTTTTAAATTTTGAACTAAAAAAAATGAATATAGAGCCAATAAAAAATAAAATCATAGATACGGTTTTATTAGCAAGAAAAATTCATCCCGGAGCAAGAGTAAGCCTTGATGCGCTTTGTAAACATTATGGGGTTAATAATTCGCACAGAACATTACACGGAGCTTTACTTGATTCGCAAATTTTAGCTGAAATATATCTAGAATTAATAGGTGGCCGTCAAGTTGGCCTATCGCTTAGTGAAAATATTTTGGAAGAACCTCAAAATCAACAAATAAATCAAAAAACAATAAACCTTACTCGCACAAATAAACTTGAAGACAGAATAAGTAAGCAAGAAGAACAAGCACATAAAGATTTAATAAAAAATATGGGTGAAAACGCCCTATGGACAAAACTGTATTCAAAATAGAATTGCAGCCTGCGTGGCGTGAACGCAAGCAAAAAAGCAAAGCGACCAACGGCGACAAGTATAAAGAAGCACGTGAGATATTGCTTTAACTCAATCCATCAGAACAGCGAGCCTTGGGCTCGCCGTCGCTAGCGACGCCCCATCGGAGAGCGTGAGCAAAGCGAACTGGCGTGAGATATATAAAAGCAACTTAATTAGGTTTTTTTTCAGCCGCCTGCTTTGCCATTGCCTCTAGGTTTTGGCGATAAATAGCTGCAAAATCAACAGGCTCCATCATAATAGGTGGGAAGCCGCCAGATTGTGTAACTTGTGCTAATATTTGCCTTGCAAATGGGAATAATAGGCGAGGGCATTCAATCATTAAAACGGGAGCTAACTGGGCGTCAGGCACATTTTGAATGTTAAATACACCACAATATGAAAGCTCAACATTAAACAACATTTTATTATCCCTCTCAGCTTTAGCATTTAGAGCTAATTCAACTAAGAAAGATCCATCATCGCGTTTTTTAACTTGGTTATTAATTGAAATAGAAATTTGCGGTGTGCCAGAACCAGAAATTATTGATTCTGGTGCATCAGGGCTTTCAAATGATAGGTCACTAATATACTGAGTTAATAGGCCAATAACAGGTGCTGCTTGTATGCTAGCTGGTGCTTCTTTAGTAGTAGCTTTACTAGTTTTTGCACTTGATTTGTTGTCTTTAGTGTTTTTGCTAGCATCTTTAGCGAGAGTTTTCTTTTTAGCCATGAGATTTCCTAAATAATGAAAAGTGAAATACGTAAATTAAATTAATTAACTTGAGCTAGCACTTTTGTGCTTAAGGGACAATAATATTTTTCTCAAATATACTTATTTTCGCCAATCCTTGTCATCTAGATCAATAATATTATCGCTTTCATTATTATTATAATCATTTCCATCAGTAAATTCTGGATTCTTATAAGATTGACCAATGATGGAAAAGCGAGATTTTATTTGTTGATAAATGAATGATCTTATCATTGGGACTAATAATAAAAACCCTAAAAAGTCAGTAAAATACCCCGGAGTTAATAAAAAAGCTCCCGCTATTGCTACCATCATAGCTTCTGCTAATTGCTTAGCAGGTAATGCACCACTTGCAGTTGTTTGGCGTATTTTCTCAAAAAGCGCGAGACCTTGTATGCGAATGATAAATGATCCGATAAGTGCAGTTGCTACAATACCAAGAAGTGTAGGCCAAAGACCAAAAGCCTGTCCAAAACCTATAAAAATCACTATTTCAATAAGCGGTACAAGCAAAAAAACGATAAATAAGATACGGCCCAACTTAATTTCCTTTCATTTATGTAATAATTAATCAATTTTAAGCAAATAAACTAGCTTCTAACTAATATTTGCTTATATATAGGTTGATAACATGCTTTTCGCTAGCTTTGAGCCTAGCAATTTTAGGAAAAATATAAAATGAATGAATTTATGGATATTCCAACTCTTATTTTTATTGGCGTAGCAATCTTAGTATTGTTGCGCTTACGCTCGGTTTTGGGCACACGCACAGGAACAGAGCGCCCTCCCTCAACTAGAATTTCTGAGCAAGAGCAAGAAAACCAAGAAAATAGTAACGATGAAAATAATGATGATGAAAATGTAGTTGCTCTTCATCCCTCAAAGAGTGGGAAAAGCAAACCGCAACAACAAGATGAAATAGCGCAAGATGAAAAAGCTCAAAAACAATTATTAAGTGAAATAAAAAAATTCGCCAAAAATGATGAAGATTTAGCATTAGGGCTAACAGATATTAACAAAGTGGATGCAAGTTTTACTCCTGCATCATTTATTGGCGGCGCAAAATCAGCTTATGAGATGATAGTTACAGCCTTTGCTCAAGGGGACAAAAAAACCCTAAAGGCTTTACTTGAAAAGGACGTCTATGAGGGTTTTCAAGCGGCGATTAAACAACGGGAACAATCTGGATATAAGGTAGACTTTACCTTTATTGGCTTGCCAAAAGTTGAATTTGCGAACGCTAAGCTTGAAGATAATATAGCTAATGTAACTATTAGGTTTTTTGCAGAAGTAGTTTCTGCAACTCGTGATGGGGATGGTAATTTAATTGAGGGTAATGGTGATCAAGTAGCAAATATTGCTGATATTTGGACTTTTGCAAGAGATACTAAGGCAAATGATCCAAATTGGAAATTGGTTGCAACAGATCAGTTAGATTAATCTGTAATGAAATTAAATGCGAAAAACCTTAAACCCAAAAGATAAGAATTATCAAAAAACTAAATATCCAAATATTGAAGATTGGTATCTTTGGGAGAAGGTTACATTAACAATTAATCCGCTTAGTGCATCGAAAATAGTAGCGCCAAAAGAAGCAAAGCCAAAAGAAATAAAGCAAAGACAAAGCTTGGAAGAGGCCTCTGCTAATTTTAATGCAAAAATTAATAGCCTCCAGCGTAAATATAGTGTGCCCTCTTATTCGCCCACTAAACAAATAAAAAGGTTAAATACTAATATTGAGCCAAATCTATTAAAGCGCATAGAGCGCTCGCATTTACCAATTCAAGGTACGTTAGATTTACACTCAATGAACCAAGATGAAGCACATAGAGCGCTTATTAATTTTGTAACTTCTCGATTTAAGCGTGGGGCAAGGACATTGCTAATTATTACTGGCAAAGGAAAGAGCAAAACTGGATTTGGAGTTTTGCGATCAATGTTACCTTTATGGCTTAATTCAAATCCATTAAATGAAGTGGTTTCAGCGTGGCAAGTGTCAACCAGAAAACACGGCGGTGAGGGTGCATTTTATGTGCGATTGAGGGGAAAGAATGGCGGGGGTGTCGGGGTCGGGAGCATAAGCGACCAACGGTGACAAGAATAAAGAAAGGCGGAGCACTAAGGAAATGAGAGAAGTAAACACTAGCATAAGAACAACAACGCCAGCATAGAAAAAGAATAACGGCGATAAGAATAAAAGAGGCGGGGAGACACGGGCAGCCTGCGTGGCGTGAACGTTAGGAGAAAGTGAGCAAAGCAAGTAATGGAAAAGAATAATGGCGGGGGTGCCGGGGACGGGAGCAAAGCGACCAACGGCGGCAAGAAAGAATGACACCACTAGGAGCAAAATTGCGAGAAATGCGAGCCAAGCGTAATATTTCGCTAAAAGAAATGGCTAAAGGCTTAAATATATCAAGCGCGTATCTTTCAGCACTAGAGCATGGTAAAAAAGGCAAGCCGACATGGTTTTTGCTGCA
>JAJRPR010000006.1 GCA_024280655.1 Alphaproteobacteria bacterium
AAACGGCGGGGATGTCGGGGTCGGGAGCAAAGCGACCAACGGCGACAAGAATAAAGAAAGCAACCAAGCAAGATATAGCGTGGGAAAAGAATAAACGGCGGGGATGTCGGGGTCGGGAGCAAAGCGACCAACGGCGACAAGCATAAAGAGAGACGACAAGCAAAAATGGTGACCCCGGTACGATTCGAACGTACGACCTACGGATTAGAAGTCCGTTGCTCTATCCAGCTGAGCTACGGGGCCATAATTCAAGTCTATAATCTGTTTTGATTAATAAAACTAGACTATCATTATCTATTTTAAGGAAGTTTCTTTAGACGTTCAAATAATAGCTCATAAAAACCGTTTGCATTCGCATTTCGCAAAAACTTAACGTTGCGTGGGCATTCTTGTTTATCGGTTACACCCCAATAATCAGCAACGCTCATGCCCCTTGTTAATTTACTTTGAGTTTCAATTTGCACATTTATTTGCCGTCCCCAAAATAATTCTGGCTTAATTAAATAGGCAATAACACAAGGGTCGTGCAATGGCGCTCCGTCTGATCCATATTTTTCTTCGTCAAATCGTTCAAAAAAATCTACCCATGAGGCAACAATTTTTCCTGTTTTATTGCCTAAATTTTTAAGGCGGCTTATGCGCTTATTTGTGGTGAGGACTTGATGGGTTACATCTAGCGGTATCATGGTGATTTTTATACCCGAGCGCATGATAATGTCTGCTGCTTCTGGGTCGACATATATATTAAATTCAGCGGCAGGAGTTATGTTGCCAACTTCAAAATAAGCGCCGCCCATTAAAATTATTTCTTTTATCTTTGCAATAATATCAGGAGCTTGTTGCATGGCGCTGGCAATATTTGTTAGCGGCCCAAGTGGACAAAGCGTAATTGTACCAGCCTCATTTTCACGCAAAGCCTGAATAATAAAATCAACTCCGTGTTGATCTTGTGCCGCTATTTTTGGTTCAGGCAAAGCAATGCCATTTAGCCCTGTTGCGCCATGCACATGTTCTGCCGTTACTAATTTACGCTTTAATGGTGCATCACAACCAGCAAAAACAAGAATTTCAGTTTTATTGGCAACTTCTAAAATTTTTAGGGCGTTTTGGTTGTTAGATTAAGCGGAACATTACCAGCAACTGTAGTAATTCCAATCACTTCTAGTTCAGGTGAGGCAAGCGCCAACAATATTGCTATTGCATCATCTTGTCCCGGATCTGTGTCTATTATTATTTTTCTTGTCATGATTTTGTTCTTTTGTTTTGGGGCATATTTGTTTCATATTATCGTGTAATTTATTACTACACAAGCAAAGCTTAAGACTCTTCGCTACGCTCAGAGTGACAGGAGAAAATGTCATGCTGAGCGCAAGCGAAGTATCTTTAGATATTTTACTCGCTCAAGATTGTTTGTTCAATTTATGCTAAAATTCTAACGTCCAATAATTAACTCAGGCCCCATGAGTGAATAGGGTAGCCAAGTTGAAAGCCATGGGGTGTAAGTTACGATAACTAAGAATATCATCAACACACCAACAAAGGGCAGGGCGGCTTTAACTACTCTTAATAGCGACATGCCCGTTATCCCAGACGTTACGAATAGGTTTAGCCCAATGGGTGGCGTTATCATACCAATCTCCATATTCACCACCATGATAATACCAAGATGAATAGGATCAACACCAAGCTCCATCGCAATGGGGAACACAACAGGTGCAACAATAAGCAACAGGCCAGATGGCTCCATGAATTGCCCACCAATTAGTAGCAAAATATTCACGGCAATTAGGAAAGTGAACCAGTTAAATCCAGCACCCAACATCCATTCAGTTATGGCTTGTGGAATACGCTCGGATGTTAATACGTGAGCAAAAAGAAACGCATTTACGATTATAAACATTAGCATAATTGTGGTGCGTGAACTCTCAAACAGAACCTTTTTTGTGTCTTTGTGAAAAAGCGCAGGAAAGAATTTAAGACCCATTAGTGCAAAATTAGCACCCCAAATAGGCAAGCCTGCAAAGAAGCTAAGCGGATTGCTTTCACGTTTAAGCAATGGATAACCAATCAGCATAAGAATAGCTAAACCAAGTCCAAACCAGATGCGCATTATTTTTGGAGCTTCTGCAAAGAAGAAGAAAGATAGAATTGCCCATAATAGGAATATTGCAAGTGCATAAACGCTTGCCTTAAAGCCAATAATTGCGTGTCTTGATGAGCCTTCAGGTATCCAAGCAATGCCTTTAAGTGGGCCCATATCACGATAGATAAATAAAGAGACAAAGCCAGCATAAACAGCGGCAACGGATGCTGCTTCTGTTGGGGTAAATGCGCCGCCATAAATGCCGCCCATAATAACAAAAATAAGGAATAGCCCCCAGCCGGCCTCTTTGCCAGCTTCTACTATTTCACGAAAGCCTTTCCATTCTTCTGCAGGTAATTTCTTGATACGAGCTACAATATAGATTGCTAACATTAACATACCGCCAGCCAGTAGACCCGGAATAACACCAGCTAAGAACATGCGACCAACTGAAACATCGGTTGCAGCGGCATAAACCACCATTACGATTGAGGGCGGAATTAGAATTCCCAACGTGCCAGCATTTGCAATGACACCTGCCGCAAAATCTTTTGTATAACCAACTTGCATCATGCCGGCAATGGCGATTGTGCCAATGGCAACAACTGTTGCAGGGGACGATCCTGAAAGGGCGGCAAACATCATACAGGCAAGCACTGAAGCCATTGCCAAACCACCTCTAAAATGCCCCACTGATGCGATAGCAACACGAATAATACGCCTTGCTACATCTCCATTTGACATGAAAGTTGAAGCTAAAATAAAGAATGGAATAGCTAGAAGCGTATATTTTTGTCCTGAAGAAAATAATGATAGGGCAACTGAAGATATTGAATCTGTTGAAAAGAACGCTATGATTAATACGCTTGAAAGACCCAAAGACACCGCAATAGGAACTCCTAAAAATAACAACGTTAGTACTAGCGCAAATAAAATTAATGAAATCACTTAAATTTTCCTATTCTCAACTTTTGGATCTGAAAGTATATTTTTATTTTCTTCAACAAGTTCTTCTGCTTCATGACTGGCGATAATCAACTCACGATCACCACGTGCAATATCAATCACTGCCTCAATGCAACGATAAGTAAATAAAGCAAGACCTGTTGGAATGATCAGATATATTATCCAGCGGTGCACACGTTCTTGCAAACCAAACATTTCTTGCGCCCAAACAGGATAGCGAATATCCTCCATGCCAATGCCAATTTCGTACATTTTTGACCAATAATCGAGCGCACCACCACGAGTATCTATGTTTAAATATTGCAACCAATCGGCATAGATAAGTACAACTCCATATAGGACACCAGCTAATGCGCCAAAAATAGCAGCTACCTTAAATGCTTTAGGAGGTAACAGACGAATAAAAGCATCTACGCCTAAATGTGAGTTGATTTTAACTGCGTAGCTCATGCCAAAAAGAATAAGCCAAGCGAAAAGCACAGTAGTAATTTCAACTGCACTGCCCCAACCGCTATTAAACCCATAGCGCATAATAACTTGTGAGAATGTAACAAGGGTAATTGCCGCAAGAATTAAAGCCAAAATACCTTCTTCAACTCGGGTAACAATATTTGGCCAATAATGCTCAGCAATAAACAAAGCAATAAGCATAACAACGATTATTGTAACGATAATAAGAATGGTACTTCCCCCAAAGTAAAGTAGAATAAAGTAGCTCGGGAGTGGTTAAACCAATCCCGAGCAATTAATCATTTTAGTTAGAGGCAACAGCGGCATCGATCATGTCTTTGCCAATATCTGCTTCAAACTTTGTCCAAACAGGCTTCATAACATCAACCCAAGCTGCACGTTGCTCATCTGTTAGTTCAACAATAGTACCGCCAGCATCAAGAATATTTTGACGATTGGCAGCTTCTTTAGATGCAACAGCACCGTTTGCTTCTTTCGTTACTTCGTCAACAATAGCTAGGAATTGATCACGAACTGCAGGATCAAGACTTTCAAGCCACTCTGAAGAAGTTACGAGCAAATAAGCCAATAGTTGGTGGTTAGTTTCAGTTACACCATCTTGAACTTCAAAGAACTTCTTGGTGTAAATATTTGACCAAGTGTTTTCTTGTACATCAACAACGCCAGTTTGCAAAGCGCCATAAACTTCAGAGAAAGCAAGTTTTTGCGCAGAGCCACCAATGGCATTAATCATTGCAACCGCAACGTCAGATGTTTGTGTGCGGAATTTTAGACCAGCAGCATCTGTTGGCAAAATCAGCGGCTTATTAGCTGAGAACTGCTTAAGACCAGAAGCCCAATATCCAAGACCAGAATAACCCACATGGTTGATAGCATTTAATAGCTCTTTGCCTTTTGGCCCGTTTGTGAACTTGTCAACAGCTTCAAGAGAAGAGAACAAAAACGGCAAGTCAAATAGACGATACTTAAGAGTATATGCCTCAAACTTAGATAATGAAGGTGCGGCTAGTTGCACATCACCTAACAATAAAGCCTCTAGAACTTTATTATCATCAAATAGAGTTGAGTTTGGAAATACTTGCATACAAGCAACGCCGTTCATTTTGTCATTTACACGCTCAGCAAGTAAGGTCGCAGCATCACCCTTTGGGTGACCAACTGCTGCCACAACGTGGCTAAATTTAATGACGATTTCTCCACTATCGCATGCATCTTGTGCTTGTGCGAACGCAGCAGGTGTTGAAAGCGCCAAAACGCTAGCTGCAAGTGCAGCATATTTTAATAGTTTCATTTGATATTCCTCCAATTTGCAACGAATAAATATCGTGCTACTTCAATTAGAGCAGAGGAACTTGCTATAACTCAAGGGATTTACTTCAAAACTCTAGTAAAACATTAATTTCTCTAAAAAACGGGTATGAATAGTAACAAAAAAAGGTGTTTTGGGTAGGATTTGTTAAGTATATCGGTTTTTCTTCTCAAGATAATAGTTTAGCCATTTTTAAAAAACTACTAATTGGCAAATCTTCAGCTCGCTCTGTTCCTGTTAAATTAGCTACTTCTAATAGTTCTTTAATGGCAAATTGAGTGATTTAAGGCTTTGACGTATCATCTTACGCCTTTGTCCAAATGCTGCTTTTGTCACATTTTCTAAGGCACTTATTTTGATAGATTTATCTATTTCTTTTGGAACAAGATGAACGATTGAAGAAGTAACTGTTGGCGGTGGCGTAAAGGCGCTTTTATCAACATTAAACATTAGAGTGGCATCAGTTAGCCAAGTGCTTAATACACTTAAACGACCATAGGTTTTTGAACCGCTTTGTGCGCAAATTCTTAAAGCCACTTCCTTTTGAAACATTAAAGTCAAACTATCAAAAAATGGTGGATATTGTTGATTAGTTAGCCAGCCAATAAGCAACGGAGTTGCTATATTGTACGGTAAATTTGCAACTATTTTTGTAGGTTCATCAACTAATGAACTATAATCTATCTCTAGCGCATCAGCAAAAATCACCTCTAAACGATTAGGATAGGCATTTGATATCTCTTCTAAGGCAGGCCTTGTGCGCTCATCTTTTTCAATCGCAATTACTTTTTTAGCACCCTCACTTAAAAGGGCTCGAGTGAGACCTCCCGGGCCGGGCCCAATTTCAATGATTGTGTGATTCTCTAATCGTCCAGCGCTTCTAGCAATTCTTGATGTTAGGTTTAGGTCCAGCAAAAAATTCTGTCCCAAGTTTTTTTTTGCTCTTAAATTGTATTTTTCAATTACTTCTCTAAGGGGTGGCAAACTATCAATGCTCATTATACTTCCATGCTCATTTTGTCAGCCATTCTTAATGCTGCCAACATAGATGATATTGACGCATTTCCACTACCTGCCAAATCAAGCGCTGTTCCGTGATCTGGTGAAGTGCGAATAATTGGCAAGCCAAGTGTGATGTTTACTCCTTTATCAAATGATAGTGTTTTAATTGGGATGAGTGCTTGATCATGATAGGTGGCTAAAATTGCATCGTATTTTTTCCAGTGGGGGGGGTAGAATATTGTATCTGCGGATAGCGGGCCAACAATATTTATTCCAAACTGTTGTAATTCTTTAACACTAGGGGCAATGATATCTCTATCCTCAAGACCTATTGTTGCATCTTCTCCAGCATGCGGATTAAGCCCACAAATTGCTAACTTTACATTTTTAATATTAAATCGTTTTTGTAAATCCTTAGCAATTATTTTTGTGCTTTTAACAATCAGCTCTTTTGTTAATAGTTCTGGCACTTGCTGTAATGGAACATGGATAGTTAGCGGCACAACCCTTAAGTTTTCATGGGCTAACATCATAATGGGGAAGGGGACCTGTCCATTCTCTTTGCAAAGGGAAGCTAAAAATTCTGTGTGACCAGGAAACTTAAACCCTGCATCATAAAGCGCCGATTTTTGTATTGGAGCAGTGACTAGGGCTCTACATAGGCCAGAAATATTATCTTCAACCGCTTTTTCAATCAATTGGATAGTAATTTTTGCTGTTTGCTTATTAATTGTTTTTGGACTATCCACGAAGTCCCCGCCAATATTAAATATCGGCAAAGAATTAGCAAAATAAGAACTGGCGTCTTTTGCTAAACACTCAACTATAGCTATCTCTTTACCAAGCTGTTTTGCTCTTTGCCTTATAAGCGACGAATTCCCATAGACAACAAAGGGCGGTAAGTTCATTTCGTTGCGTAAAGAATATAATTCAATAATTAAGTCAAGACCAATACCAGCGGGTTCGCCCATAGAAATAGCAATAGGTAATAGCTTATTTTTCATTTAATGATTTATAATCGAAGCACGATCTTTTAGACGCTTAAGGTAGTCTTCTGTCGCATCTTTTAGCTTCTCATTGCCAGCTTCTTGACGCAATCCGCTTTTAATGAATGTTAAATCACGAGCAGAAGTTTTTGAGCAAACAGCTAGCATTGAAACGCCTTTTGCAACTACTCTTGGTTTTGTAATACCACCAGCATTAAGTTTGACTAATTCTTTTGCCAAAGCATCTGGTAATTGCGTTGCGTGACGCCTGCCAATATCAAGCACGGCAACATCTCTATAAGAGAGGGAAAGATCAACGGCACTGTCGCAACCTTGAAAACTTTTGCGATATTGGTTGGCTTGGGATGTTCTTTTTGATTTAGAAATACCTGATCCTTGCGGAATAATGAACAAAACTTCTTTTAGCAGAAAATCATAATTGAGGGTTTCTTTAAGCTCGCTTTCAGCCTTTTCATTCAGCTCTAAATCTGATATTTGCACACGAGGCATAATAGCTCTTTGAGTGACC
>JAJRPR010000070.1 GCA_024280655.1 Alphaproteobacteria bacterium
ATTTATGAATGGTGAACTTAGTGATAGGCTCACTCAAAACAAGCCTGTTCATTTTGTTAGTCATTCTATGGGTGGGTTGCTTATTCGTGCTTATCTTAATAAATATCGCCCCAAAAATTTGGGCAGAGTGGTGCAGTTAGCTCCACCTAATGGGGGTAGTGAACTTGCTGATTTGCTTAAGGATAATTATTTTTATCAGCAATATTATGGGCCGGCTGGCGAGCAGCTTATTACGGAGCAAGCAGAATTGAATAAAATCTTTGGCGAGGTATATTATACGCTTGGCATTATTGCAGGAAATCGATCTATTGCCCCGCTTTCGTCTGCTATTATTCCCGATGTTGATGATGGCAAAGTATCCATTGATAGCACTAAACTAAAAGGCATGAGTGATCATATTGTGATTGAGGCTACGCACACGTTTTTTCCTAGTAATAAACAGGCGCAATTTCAAACTGTATATTTTTTGCAAAATGGGGTTTTCTTTAGGAAGAATAACGAGGAATAATGAAACAAACATTCAATATATTGATATTATTTTTAGCTTTACTAGTTTTTGCGCCCAGCAGTTTGGCACAAGAATATAACTGCAATGAGCCAATGTTTCAGCAAGAGATGAATTATTGCTCCTACCAAGATTTTCTTGTAGCTGACAAAAAATTAAATATCGAATATTCTAAAGCTATTAGGGCAATGAGAAAATTAGATAGCTATAACAGCCAAGATATGCAAGGAGCAGAGGAAGCATTGCGAAAAGCTCAGCGCCTTTGGGTAGGATTTCGCGATGCCGCTTGCGAAGCTGAGGGCTTTCTTTTTCGTGGTGGAACAATGGAGCCAATGATTATATCAGGGTGCAAAACTGGATTGACACGAGAGAGAATAAAAGATTTACAGTTCCTATCTGGATTTGATGAGTAATCTTAAACTGCCATTACGAACATCTCTTAATCTGAACGTTACATTGACTTAAATCATAGCGACCTTTTCCTAAACATGCCAAACTCATTTAGTAAAGGAGAGTTATCATGTTTGAAAAACCTTCACTTATGTTACGAATTGGAATTGGAAAATTTATTGGTCTTGCCTTTGGGCTTGTGGCGTTTTTTATGTTGCCACTGTTTGGTGAGAGTGATGTTTTGTTCCGGCTTGGTTTGCTTTGTTGGCTAGTTATAATGGGCGCTTTTATTGGTTTGTTTGGTGTTGTTACGCATTACCCAATTATCAACATGCCTATAAAATGGTGGTTGCGTGGTATGATGATTGGGGCGATGATGATGTTTACTTTTTGGCTTATTGCCTATGCTAGATTAGACGCTATTGCCATTCAGATGTTTGGTGCTGGCTCTATTTTTGCCAATGGAGCTTGGGTAATTATTGATGGAATAATAATGGGTCTAATTATTGCCTTTATCGCAACAAAATTTGCTGGCGAAGGCAAAGAAACTGTAGAAAGATAAAACTAATTTAGTTTTTTCACACTGCTGCCATAATTTTTATTCCCAATGAGATTTTCAAAATAGGAGAAATATCATGTCAGTTGCAAGAGTTACCGAAATTATTTCATCTTCAAATAAGAGCTTTGAAGATGCTATTTCAAATGGTGTAAAACGAGCCAGCGAGACTTTGCGCAATGTTGAAGGTGCGTGGGTTAAGGACCAAAAAGTTACCGTAAAGAACGGTGATATTGTTGAATATCGTGTGGTGCTGAAAGTTACATTTATTCTTGCTGAGTAGCACAATATGTTGCATTAAATTAGATTTAGCAATAAGCGGCTTATAATTGGCTATTGCCTTTTATCCCTTTGTTGCTCAAAATACCAACTTTACACTTCTTATTCTTGTTTCCATTTGTCTTTAGCATTTTCATCACAGGTCTTGTTTTCAACCCAATTTTTGCCTTTTGCGCTTTGTTCAATTTTCCAAAAAGGCGCATCGGTTTTTAACCAATCCATAATATAATTCGCGCCATCAAAAGCTGCTTGGCGATGTGCAGATATGGTCATCACCTGCACTATTGGCTCACCAACTGCCATTGCGCCATAACGATGAATAAGCGATATGTTTTGTAACTTAAATCGCTCAAATGCAATATTGGCAAATTTCTCAAGTTGCCTTTGCGCTAGCGCTGGATAATGTTCCAAAGTTAATTTAACAATAGGATTATCAGGGTTTGAACGCACCAAGCCAGTAAAACATATTGCAGCGCCCCCTGCCCCAGTATTTTGTTTTAGAAATTGATTATATTCCTTTGCTGGGTCAAAAATTTCAGACTGCAAACGAACAAGGGGTGAATTTGAGGAGGGCGAATTTTTAGTCATTTCAACCGCCAGTCATTGGGGGGAAAAACGCAATGGTTTTTGCATTAGTAATATCAAAATCATGCTCAACCAATTCCTCATCAACTGCAACTCTAATGAGTTCTTTATTTTCAAAGGCCAGTTTTATTTGCTCGTCGTTTGAACTAAGCCAAGCCATTAACTCATTGACATTATTAATATTTTTAGGGACTTCTAAATCATCTTGTGAACGGTTTAAGCGCTCTTTTATCCAAGCAAAATAAAGTATTTTCATTTCTTACCCCTTAAATGATCGCTTGCGCCTTGCCAATATTGCCAGCCAGTTATTAGTGTTAAAATAGCAGCTAGCCAAAGTAAAATATCACTCAATAGGGCGATTGCTGGTATCATTGGTTCAGCAAATAATAGGCCTAACGCAACTAATTGCACAGTGGTTTTATACTTCGCTAACATAGAAACTTTAAGCACAATTTTTTGTTGCCCATAAATTCTCTTAAGCCCGAGATAAATATTTCACGCATCATAATGGCAATGGCAGGAATGAGATCGAGGGCTGAAAAAGTGCCATCATATGCAAAGGCAATTAGCAATGCTCCGACTAATAATTTGTCAGCAATAGGGTCGAGCATTTGCCCAACTGGTGAGGTCGTGCCCCATTTCCTTGCCAAATAACCATCAAAAAAATCTGTGATAGCGGCAAGCGCAAACAGCACAAACGCTAGCCAGCGTAAATTTTCATTTCCCCATAGTGCCAAAACAATAATAAGCGGAATAGCAATTATGCGAGAATAGGTGAGATAGTTAGGAATGTCGGATTTCTTTATCATAATTTATGAAACAAGATTGCGCTAAGAAGGTCAAGTATTTCTGAAGTGATCATGGATTTTTTTGGCTAATGCAGCAGAAATACCATCAATATTTTTAAGGTCACTAAAGCTAGCACGTGAAGTGGCTTTTGCTGATCCAAAATGGTTTAGAAGCGCTTTCTTTCTAGCTGCACCAATGCCAGCAATCTCATCAAGCGGGTTTTTTATCATTTGTTTTTTGCGTTTTGCTCTATGCGTGCCAATGGCAAATCTATGCGCTTCATCTCGCAATCTTTGCACAAAATATAGCACTGGTGAGCCAGCTTCAAGTTTCATAGGCTTTTTATTGAGCATATAAAATACCTCTTTGCCAGCATTTCTGTCTTCGCCCTTCGCAATAGCAATAAGGGTAATTTTAAATGGCAGATTATATTCTTTAAGGCTTTTTGCCACCGCACTTAATTGCCCCTCGCCACCATCAATTAGCATTACATCAGGATAATCAGGAATTCCATTTTCGTCATCATGTTTTTCTATCTCCTGTTTTTTATGTTTTGCTAAGCGAGCAAAACGGCGAGCAAGCACTTCGCTCATCATGCCAAAATCATCACCCGGAGTAATGGTTTCAGATTTAATATTAAAAGTGCGATATTGTTTTTTGGCAAAGCCCTCAACCCCTGCAACAATCATTGCGCCAATGGCGTTCGTGCCAGAAATATGCGAATTATCATAGACCTCAATGCGGCGTGGGGTTTTAGCTAAAGCAAAGACCTCTGCCATGCCTTCAAGCAATTTCTTTTGCGCTAAATTGTGCGATAGCTTGCGCCCCAACGCCTGTTTGGCATTATTAAGAGCATTGGAAACAAGCGAGTATTTTTCACCTTTTTTAGGTTTAATAATTGCTACCTTACTATCCAAACTAATTGATAGCGCTTGCTCTAATAAGGTTTTTTCTAAGAGATCATGCGATATTAAAAGCAATTTTGGTGGCATTCGACTTTCATAAAATTGCGAGATAAAGGCACTTAAGACTTCGCTCTCGCTAAGCGAGCCATCGGCACGAGGGTAGAACGCATGATTGCCCCAATTTTGAAAAGCTCGATAGAAAAACACCTGCACACAAAATCGCCCTGCTTGTTTATAAATAGCAAAAATATCTGCCTCATTTACATGCGTTGCGCTCATGTCATTTTTACTTCTTATATGCGCTAAGGCGGCAATTCTATCTCGTAAAATCGCTGCTCCCTCATAATCCTGATTTTGCGCTGCTTCTGTCATTTGCTTGGCTAATGCTTGTTGAATTTTGTTGGATTTTCCTCTTAAAAAATCGCAAGCATCATCAGCTAATTTTGCGTAATTATCTTGTGAAATCTCTCCCGTGCAAGGCGCAGAACAGCGCTTTATTTGATATTGCAAGCAGGGGCGAGTGCGATTGGCGAAATATGAATTTGAGCAATTACGCAATAAAAAGGCACGCTGCAAAATATCAATAGTTGTATTTACTGCGTTTCCTGAAGCAAATGGCCCAAAATATTGCCCCTTAATATTGCGCACCCCTCGATGTTTTTTAAGCTCTGGAGCTTGGTGGTCGTTTGTTATTAAAATATATGGAAAACCTTTATCATCACGCATTAAAACATTAAATTGCGGCTTATAGCGCTTAATCATATTAGCTTCGAGAAGCAGCGCCTCGCTTTCAGAATTAGTTTGCACAAATTCCATAGAGCGAGTGACAGAAATCATTCGGCAAATTCGGTTTGAATTGCCCTTAAAAGAAGTGTAGTTTTTTACTCGCTTTTTAAGGCTAAGCGCTTTGCCAACATAAAGCACGTTAGAATTTTCATCTAACATGCGATAAACACCTGCGGAATTGGGCAGATTTTTTACATAAGTGGCAATAATCTTTGTGCCGATAATTTCAGATGATTGGTTCATAGTTTTGCATCTTAAAGCAAAAGATAAATAAATCTAAGCGCTATTTGTGAAAACCAAAACCATATAGATTAAATAGGCAATTACCATTATTGAGCCTTCAATGCGATTGAGCTTGCGAGTGAAAAACACAATCGGCAATAACAGCAAGAACACACCAAGCATAATCCACATATCAAGGCTAATAATGCTCATAGGAACGCTAAGCGGCATAAGCATTGCGGTAATGCCGATAATACCAAGTATATTAAAAACACTAGAGCCAAGCACGTTGCCAACCATCATGCCTGCTTGTTTACGTAGTGCGGCTGAAACAGATGCTGCAAGTTCTGGCAAAGATGTACCCAAAGCAACGATTGACAGGCCAACTACTGTGTCAGCAACACCAAACATATCTGCAACCCCTAAAGCACCAGTGATAGTTAATTTGCCGCCAATTCCTAAGCCAACAATTCCAAATACCAAAAAGCCTATTAACCAAGGCATAGTTAGTGGTGGCTCGTCCTCATCATCGCTTTTAATCTCAGCACCACTAGAGATTTCTCTTAGCGTTTCATTGCGTGCCCGTGTTGCCATCACGCCGCTATAGATAAGATAAATTATTAATAGCGTGAATAATACTAAACCATCAAAGCGAGAAACTAAGCCATCGGAAAGGAAAAGAATAAATACCAAACTCACCGCAATAAGAAAAACGGTTGAGCGGCGAATACCATCAGCTTTAAGCGTAAATGCTAATATTATTGCTGGCACACCAAGCACCAACAAAGTATTAGCGATGTTTGAGCCAATAACATTACCTATGGCTAATCCTGGCGCATTATTAAGCGCTGCTTCAATAGAAACAATAAGTTCAGGAGCAGACGTTCCAAAAGCAACAATAGTTAGCCCTGTTATAATGGTCGGAATATGCAAACGCTGCGCGGCACTAAGCGCACCACGCACCAGAGCATCACCAGAAATAGCCAGTAATACTAATCCTGCTATTAGAAATATTACGGACATATAATCCATTACTAAAGAGAATCCTTTTTAATTTAACCTACTATATATGTGATAGAATTAATAAAAGCCAACTTCAAATGATGTTTAAATCAAATTTACGTTTTATATTGTAATATTCTATATTTAGCTTACATTTTCAATAGATAACAAGAAGGTAGATTAAATTTATTGTTAACTTCAACTCACATTTTAATTGGCGCAGCAGCTTCATTACGACCGCATTTTAAAAGATGGCAAATCACTTTAGCTTGGTTGGGCGGCTTTATGCCCGACGCATCAATTTTTATAATGGTAATTTATTCATCTTTATTTAATGAAAAAGGCACAGATTTATGGAACAAACCAAATGGTCTTTATTGGCAAGATCCTTGGCAAACCTACTCAGCTATTTCTAATTCTTTTCCTTTATGGGGGTTAGTGCTTTTAATAGGAATTATTTTATTTTACTATTCCAAATCTTTCAAATCTATTGGCTTAAAATCTATTGGTTTGGGCATTTTAATATTTGGTATTGGTTATTTTTTACATATAGTTATTGATTTTTTTACCCACGCAGATGATGCGCATAAGCAGTTTTGGCCATTTTCTGATTGGCGTTTTTATTCGCCAGTTTCATATTATCAGCCGCAATATTATGGCAGAATAGTTAGTGTTTTCGAAACCATAATGGGCTTAGCAATTGTTGTTTATTTATTTGTGCGGTTTAAAAAATGGGCAACACGTATATTAGCCATATTATTAGCTCTACCTTATTTCATTAGCATGCTGCTACATTTTTAGTTCCGCTCAGGGGCGATAAAACCTTCGTTTAAGAAAATAACAGGGAATTCACCGAGACTAACTTCCTCACCATTATCAACACTAGTGTTACACTCTTCTTTATGTTCATATTTTAATAGTTTGAAATAATGTTTATCCCATTCCCATAAACCCACCGATCCGCAATCTCCAAGACCTCGTCCCTTATAAAAATCACTAAGGCGGTTATGGCGTTCATTAAAATATGGATTAACCAGATATTTTGTGCCCGTCCAACCCAAACTATCAGTATAAGAAGCAAACAGGAGCTGCTCAATTTCATGTTTATCTTGCTTATAAGCGGTATAACCAAAATTATATGCACCAGCCCAACATGGAATTAGATGCAAGCTAGTATCTGCATCAAGACGAAATGACATGACATCGCCTCCATGCGCCATTTTATCAAGCGGCTGGCAATTATTAGCTAAAACTTGCAAATCAATTATATCATCAGAAATTTTATGTGGCTCTCTTGTGCTTACCAAACTTTCATATCTTGGGGCAGAGCCAAATAATTTTTTTGTGCCCACAAGTTCTTGTCTATCATCAATGAATAATAAAGAAGCAGAAAGTCCATTTAGCGAGAAGCTGAGATTTTGCTCATTTCCATCTATATCGGTGAAAACCATATTAACTTTGCTTGCTGGCAACATTGCGTCAAAAAGCGCTTGTGATTTTTCCTCTAAAAAATAATATTGATTTAGCTTGCCGTAAGCTGCAAATTCTTTTGTTCCAGAAAAAGAGAACTCATCACCATCAATAATGAGTTTTATTTTAGAATTATCATCTGGTTGTTTAGCATAAGCAATTAGCGAGAGTTGCCAAAGTTCTGCATATTTATTGTGCGAAAGGGAAAGAGCGTAATCAGGGCCAATATCTTTATCACTAATGATAAAATTGCTAGCGTTACAAGTATCATATTTATCGCAACTCACTTGCCAATCTTTGAATTGCTTTATTTCTGATGCTCTAATTGCTGTTGAAAAAAACAAAATTGCTATACTTATCGCTATCAATATTTTTTGCATTATAACTCCAAAATCATTAGTTTTTCTTACTATTGCTCCTAGAAGCCAACTTTTGCAAGTGAATGGTTTGTATTTTTTCACAGGTTTTTTCTATAAAACTTTAATTTTGTCTTAATTCACATTAAAGTGAAGATGCAAGGGAAACCGGAGGGGTTTTTCCAAGAGTAAATTAAGGAATAGAACAATGGAAGCAATTCTTCCTCTAATAATGCAATTAGTTGGTGGTGGTCTTGGTGGCGGCGCAGTAGGCAAACTCGTCAAGGGCGCTAACATGGGCGGCATAGGCAATATGATTTCAGGCGCTGTTGGCGGCTTAGGTGGCACAGCTATTGCTGGCATGATACCGGGACTTGACGGCCTAATCGGCAAAGGTGCTGTAATGGCTGGTGATGCTTCAACTGCGGTAAGTGGTCTTGATATTGGCACACTTGCTGGACAAGGCGTAACAGGTCTAGTTGGCGGTGGCTTGCTAACTTTAGTTGTTGGTTTCGTCAAAAATAAATTTATGGGCTAAAAATAGCTTATTATATAAAGCCTCGCATTTGAAAAAGGGCGGGGCTTTTTTAATTGTACTGACTATATTATTTTTTGGGTATCACGGCTTTTTCATAAAGATCAATAAGCACCTTGCAGGCAGCAGCTGGCACATATTTAATATTGCCAATTTCAGAAACAGGCGTAACTTCAGCCGCTGTTCCTGTTAAAAAACACTCATCAAATTTATTAAGTTCATCTGGCATAATCGTGCGCTCAATAACTTCATACCCTACTGATTTTGCTAATGAAATTACAGTTTGCCTTGTAATGCCATCTAAAAAACAATCAGGTGTTGGCGTATGGATTTCCTTGCCCTTAACAAAAAATACATTTGCACCCGTAGCTTCTGCAACATGGCCACGATAATCAAGCATTAAAGCGTCCGTATAACCATCTCGCACTGCTTGATGTTTTGAGAGGGTGCAAATCATATAAAGACCAGCAGCCTTTGAAAAACATGGTATCATTTCAGGAGATGGGCGTTTCCATTTTGACCAAGTTAAACGAATACCTTTAAGGCGTTCCTCAGGGGTGAAATAGCTCGGCCATTCCCAAGTAGCAATCGCCAAATGAACCTTATTATTTGATGCCGCAATGCCCATTTCTTCTGATCCGCACCAAGCTACAGGGCGCATATAGGCATTAATTAAATTATTCTTTTTAAGTACAAGCCTACATGCTTCATCAATTTCATCAGCATTATAGGGAATTTCAAAATCAAGATATTTAGCAGATTTAATTAAGCGTTCGCTATGCTCATGTAGCTTATAGACTTCGCCGCCATAAGCTCTTTGTCCCTCAAACACGCAAGAGGCATAATGAAGCCCGTGTGAAAGTACATGAATTTTAGCTGATTTCCACTCAACTAACTCACCATTAAACCAAATCCAACCATCTCGTTGATCCATCGGCAAACCTGCCATTGCTCTATCCCTTTTTGAAGTCTATAAACTTTAGTACATATATCACTAATCATTATTCTTAAAGGGAAATAATGTCAGAAAAAAATATATATGTCAACAATGCTGACGTATCGTCTGAAAATGAGCCAATATCTAGTATACCCTCTGAATTATTGGGGCTATTTTTCTTTGCTTATCGTGATTTTGTTTGCGAGGCAGATGCGCTTTTGGCAACCAAAAATCTTGGGCGAGCGCATCATAGAGTATTATATTTCGTAAATATCAAGCAAGGCATGTCGGTGGCCACGTTGCTTTCAATCCTCCAAATCACCAAACAAAGCCTTGCTCGTGTGCTTAAAGAATTAATTGAGACTGGCTATATTGAACAAAAAACAGGCGAAAACGATCGCCGCCAACGAATGCTTTTTGCTACAAAAAAGGGGCAAGAATTATTCAATACTCTTTCACAGATGCAAACAGAAAGAATTGAGGCAGCATTAGCTAAGCAGCCTAAGGGTACAAAAAAAATAGTGAAGCAGTTTTTCATTGATATGGTCGAACAGGACGAATTAGAGATGTTAAAGAAGCTAAATCTAAGTTAAATTAATTTTTGCCCATTTGGCACTTTTTTATCAATATTGGCTAAAACTATATCGCCATTTTCATCTTCAAAACCAAGTGTTAAAACTTCCGATTTTATAGGGCCTATTTGACGGGGTGCAAAATTTACTACGCCCATTACTTGCTTTCCAACTAGATCTGATAATTTATAATGAGCTACTATTTGCACTGAAGATTTTTTAATGCCAATTTCTGAGCCAAAATCTATCATTAGAATATAAGCTGGTTTCCTTGCCTGAGGAAATTCATGAGCCTCAATAATAGTTCCTATTCGAATATCTACTTTTTCAAAATCTGAATATTCTATCATTCTTCACCAAGCTGTTTGTTGCGCTCAAGGCCTTTTTTATAGGCCTTTGAGAGTAAATCCTTAAAACCGCCCTCACCCATTAAAACCGATAAAGCCGCCTCCGTAACTCCGCCTTTTGATGTGACATTTTGCCGTAAAATACTAGGCTCTATAGGTTCAGCCTCAAGCAATGCCGCCGCTCCTATTATGGTTTGCCGTGCTAATGCCATTGCTTGTTTTGGTTCTAGCCCCTGCTCAATTCCAGCCGCCGCCATCGCCTCAACTAAATAAAACACATAAGCAGGGCCACAGCCAGAAACTAATAACAAAACATCAAGGTCTGCTGCACTTTCCAACCATTCAACAGTGCCACATGCGCTTAATAAAGCATTGATAATTGCTCTATCTTTGTCAGTCACAAAAGATGAAGCGACAATTCCGCTAACTCCTTTGCCAATTTGCGCTGGTGTGTTTGGCATAGCCCGAACAATATTTTTTGAAGCTAGGCCCTGCTGTAAACTTGCAATATCAAAACCTGTAGCGATTGAGAGGATAAGGGTTTCTTGAGAGATTAAATCTTTAAGGCTTAAAAGAACATCAGCCATTATTTGTGGTTTAATCGCTAAAACCAAAATGCCAATATCCGATTGTTCACAAGATCGGACTAGAGCAATATTATTTTTGCTAACAAAGTGTACTACATCTATATGCGGATTTGGGTCAACAAGAGTTAGGCTTTCGGCTTTTAGGCCATTTTTGAGCCAGCCCTTTGCCATTGCCATACCCATTTTTCCAGCGCCAACAATAGTAACGGATTTTAATTGTGAAAGAGATTTATCAGAAACATTCATTTCAGTACTGCATTAAATTATTATCTTTAAGCCTCGCCCTGAGTTTCAAACATCATGGCAGCCATTGCCTCTTTAGAATTTTTACCAGCCCATACAACAAATTGAAATGCCTGATAATAAAGATCGCAAGCATCAGTTGATGAGCGTAATAACGCCTCGCATTGAGCTACACTAACTTCAGCTCCGCCAGAAAGAAGATGCGAATTGCGAAATAATATAGCGCCCTCTTTTTGCCCAAGATCAAAATGTCCAATCCATAATTGCTCATTGATTTGCATAATTAATTGCTTAAGTTCATCAAGCCTTTTTGGCGGAACTTTAAGATCAAAAGAAGAGACAATATGAAGGCTTTCTAAATCATGCATCCATGAAAAGCTAACCTGATAATCACTCCAACTACCCTTTACGGAAATAAGAATTTCATCAGCATCTTGGCGCTCAAAATCCCAATCATTTATCAAGGCAATATGTTCAATAATATCTACTGGATGAACAACAACATCTTGTTCAATTTCTAATGTTAAAGACATATCAACCCTATTATTAAGCAATTGCAATTAGCGATCAAAAATTTCGAATCGCACTTCTTAGATTTAAGCCTACACTGCAAAATTCATTTAGGAAGTTTGCAAAAGCGATATATTTAAATCTGTTGTGGAAGATTTGCTAAAGTCTGTTAATAAACCTTTAACTATAAATCTTATCCACAAGTAGCCCTCATAATAACAGCAGTATTTCAATGATGGATTTTTAATTTTTAGCTTTTTTTCTTTCTCTTAAATATATCTATTTCTTTTCTTAACGCTGTAATTTCTTCATCTTGAATTAATACCATCTCACGAAGCACATCAAAATCTTCCCGCTTTACTAGGTCTAAATCAGCAACTATCCGCTCCATTTGTGATTTAACAACGCTTTCAACTTCTTTACGCAAGCCATCAGCAACTCCTGCTGCGTCATTCATCAATTTGCCTAATTCATCAAATATTTTATTACCTTCATTCATAATATTTCCTTTCATGATTATGTTGCTCTCAATGTAGTGATGATTGAAGCTCTTGACCAGAGCGCATAGAAAAAGCATGTTCATTTTATTTATAATTAGGAGCTACTATGCCTTTCCCCGATATAGACCCCATTGCCATTTCGCTTGGCCCAATAGATATTCGCTGGTATGCGCTAGCTTATTTATTCGGCATTTTTCTAGCTGGCCTTTATGGCATCACATTATTAAACAAAAAAAGCCTTTGGGTAAAAAGCACTCCTCCATTTGATAAAGATAGCTGGTGGGATTTTATTTTTTGGGCGGTGATCGGCATTATTGTTGGCGGGCGACTTGGATATGTTATTTTTTATAATCCTGCCTATTATTTTTCAAACCCAATGGAAATCTTAAAAACATGGGATGGCGGCATGTCATTTCATGGCGGCTTAATCGGGATTAGCATTGCGCTAATTTTATTTTTGAAAAAGAAAAAGGTAAATCCCTTAAGCGGGCTTGATTTGTTGGCTTGTGTTGCTCCTATTGGGATTTTTCTTGGCCGCATGTCTAACTTTATTAATGGCGAATTATTTGGACGTGAAACTAGCCTTCCTTGGGGTGTTATTTTTCCACATGGAGGAGATATGCCACGCCACCCTAGCCAGCTCTATGAGGCGGCGCTTGAGGGGATTGTCCTGTTTTTAGTCATTCGCTATGTTACGCACATTATATATGGTTTGCGCAAACCCGGACTAGTTGCAGGTATTTTTGCTATTGGTTATGGCGTTTCAAGAATTTTAGTTGAAACTGTGCGCCTTCCAGATGCCGATAAGGGCTATCTTTATGGAGACTGGCTAACTTACGGTATGGTGCTAACCCTACCAATGGTTTTTATTGGTATTGCGCTAATTATTTATGCCAATCGAAAGACTAATTAATGAAATTAAATCAACAAGATACAGAGCTTGGTGAAATAATAAATAGAGAAATAAGACAAAGTGGCCCAATGTCGCTTTCGAGCTATATGGCGCTTTGTCTTACTCACCCAAAATTTGGCTATTATATAAAATCAGACCCTTTAGGGGTAAAGGGTGATTTTATTACTGCCCCCGAAATATCGCAAATGTTTGGTGAATTTATTGGGCTATTTATTGCTGGCACTTATCAAGCGCTTGGCTCGCCAAAAAAGTTTGATTTAGTTGAGCTTGGCGCAGGGCGTGGCACATTATTAAAAGATGCTATGCGTGTTCTAAAAAATGTTGATGGATTATTACCTGCAATGAGGCTAAATTTGCTTGAAGTGAGCGAGCCATTAATCAAAGCGCAAAGTGAAAATCTTAAGGGTTTTAGACCAAATTTTATTAGTGATATTAATCAACTTGATGATAGTGAAGCCCCGCTTATAATTATTGCCAATGAATTTTTTGATGCTTTACCTATAAAGCAATTTCAAAAGCAAAATGGCAAATGGCATGAGAGATCGATTGGCCTAAAAAAACAGCAGAATGGCGAAGAGCTACGAGTTTTTGGCCTTGCTCCTATGGTTTTGCCTGATGATATTTTACCTCCTGAATTAAAACAGGAAAAAGATGGTGCAATTTGGGAAGTGAATTTTGCTTCGCTTGGCCTAATGAGTGAGATTTCGGACAAGATAGCTAAGCGAAAAGGCGCTTTTTTGGTCATCGATTACGGATATGGCATGACGCAAGCTGGAGAAACTTTTCAGGCTGTTGAGAAACATCAATTTACTGACCCGCTTAATAGGCCCGGAATGGCAGACCTTACTGCGCATATTAATTTTGAGAGCCTAGCAAGTGCTGCAAATAAGGCTGGCGCAAGGGTGCATAATCTTAAAACACAGGCTGAGTTTTTATTGCAAATGGGAATAGAAGAGCGATCGATTGCCCTAATAAAGGCAAACCCAAGCCATAAGGAAGAAATAGAGAAAGCCAAAAATCGTCTTGTCGG
>JAJRPR010000071.1 GCA_024280655.1 Alphaproteobacteria bacterium
GCTAACTGCACCACTCTGCCCAAATTTTTGGGGCGATATTTATTAAGATAAGCACGAATAAGCAACCCACCCATAGAATGACTAACAAAATGAACAGGCTTGTTTTGAGTGAGCCTATCACTAAGTTCACCATTCATAAATTGCGCCAGCTCCTCAAGCCCATATTCGGTCGAAGGATAATCAAGATTAATAGTATCATATCCCTGCCCCTCAAGATATTGAGCAAGAGGGCGCATATAATCACTATCCCGAGCAATACCATGAAGCACAACAACATAATCCCCCCGTGCCTTTTCGCTGATGGTGCTAATTCCAATCAGGGTGAAAAGTAGGAGAAGAAATAGGGTGAGAATTATACGCAAAATAACTGCTTTCGCTGGTTGTTATTTGGTGATCTGCTTTATGATATGAAGTTGGGGCCGGTTAGTAAAGTGGTAGCTACTCTTATTCCCCTCCTCCTTGCGGGGAGGGGCTAGGGGTGGGGGAGGTTTATTGCTGGCTAAGGAGAGAATAGCTAAATGTAGCTGAGCAAGTAATTGCAAACTCAATATAACGCCCTAAAGCAAGCAATTACGAGTAATTGCATCAAGCATTAAACTACAAAACCCCGAGCCATATTTACGCAAAAACCATCAGCTTTTTTAAGGGCTTAACAAATATCACCATAATCCCCCTCCCCTTTGCGGGGAGGGTTGGGGTGGGGGTTGGCAAGTAAACATTACATTTCTCCTGCTACTCAGCACGTCTATCAAGATAGGGTGAGCGGCGTTGATTTAGCTCAAGATATAAATTTAGGCTGCAAGATTAAGCTTTCCTAAAAGGGTTTTAGCTTTCTCTACAAACACTGGGGTAGCTTTACTTGGTTTTCTGCGAAGCAACTCTTGTTCCCAGTTATCAATTTTTTCTTTATTTTTTAACCAGTGAATAGTAGCAGCAAGTTCAATCACAATAGACGTTTCAGCAGTCATATCTTTAACAAAATTTTTAACATCAGAAAATGATAAATCACCTATTTTATCAGGGTTTTCTTGTAGATTTTTTGAAAGTTCATAAGCAATAAAAGTACTGCCAGAAATAGTGCGATCTGGTACTTCCTTTACAGCACTATCAATTAGTTCAGCATAGTCAATTGATCGAGCTAAATCCTCAGAATATGGTCCGAAGTGATGGTATGAATATCTTATATTAGCAGACAATCCTAGTTGTTCTAAAAGGTAAAAAATTTTTTGCATTCTAATTTGACCAATTACTTTACCACCTGCAGCTTGAATTACTCCAGTAATTAAGTCAGTACGATCTTTCATAGTTTATCTCCCTCTCATTTTTCGAGCAGCTTCCGTACGATCATTTTCATTAAGAAAATAATATCGCACGAGGTCTCTTTTTTTAGTTAACCAATTACTTATTATAGTGTCTGGAAATTCAAGAATTTCCTTTACGTCCCCATGTCCATTTAAAACACGCACTTTTTTGTGAGTTTTTGCAACCTCACCTCCAGCACGTTTATATAAATGGTTAGGGGCAGTATCTTTAAAAACAGATTTATTAAGTTTGTCATTGAGATGTTGGTCTAGAATTTGTTCTTTTGCTGCTTGGAGAGCTGGGTCGTCACCATATTCAGCTGTTAAATCTAAAACTTTTAAACGCTCTCGTGATAAAAGCCTATTCGCAAGAAGTTTGGCACGATTATCACCTTTTTTGGACAGAGAGCGAACAGTAGCCCAAAAAACATCATCATTGAGCGGAATATAATTTTTTAAATTTTCACCATTAGGTTTTAAAAAAATTACGAATGGGTTGTCTGTTCTTAATCCAATTTTTGTAGGCGCATTCGCATTATCAGCAATATGTTCTAATAATGCTCCAATAATTTGTTCAAAACCCCTAGTTGTTTTATGAAGATATAATTGAGAATAAAGTCTATAGCGTGCTAGTAAAAAATCTTCAGCTGCCTGTCGCCCTTTTGACTTAAAAACAAATGTAGGAATAAGTTGAGGTTCATCATCGTCTTGTGAGAGGTTAATTTTATGTGTTGTTAGGTTATCTATTAACCAGTTAGAATCAATGGATCCACATTCAATGCCAGTCATATGTCTATCGCGAACTAAGTAATCCATTCGATCGGCGTCAAAAGAGCTAGAAACAACAGCATGATAAATGTCTATTGGGTTATCAGCTTTTATAAGATCAGCAACCTCATCAGCTAATTTTTTATCAACTTTATCAAATATTCTTTTAATTTCACTATCGGAGTCAATAATCATTTTAGCAGAAAAACTTTCATGCTTTTCAATTACATTGTTACCACGTTTTGTTGCAATCTTCTCACGAGCCACCTCAAATGCGTGGCTAAATGGACCATGTCCTAGATCATGAACAAGTGCAGCAAGCAGTGCTACCATTCTACGTCTTTGATCTATCGTTTTTTCTTCTTTTTCAATTACTCTCATTAAGATTCTTGCATTGTGAAATACGCCTATGGAATGAGCGAATCGAGTGTGAGTCGCACCTGGAAATACAAATTCAGACACGCCTAATTGGCGGATATGCCTAAGTCTTTGAAATTCAGGCGTATCAATAATTTTACATGCAATTGCGTCCACATTATCAGATGGGTCAAAAGTAATAAGTCCGTGAATAGGGTCTCGTATGCGCTGGTTTTCCATAGAACAAATGTAGAACAAGTTTGGTTAAAAAGAAAGTAAATAATAGATTCTCTTATTAGAGAGACTAAATATTAGGCTTTAATGCAAGGTGTGATGCCAAA
The DNA here is from genome assembly GCA_024280655.1 of Alphaproteobacteria bacterium. Classification (GTDB taxonomy): domain Bacteria; phylum Pseudomonadota; class Alphaproteobacteria; order Rhizobiales; family Devosiaceae; genus S141-66. Next base: position 2,768 of record JAJRPR010000071.1, read on the forward strand.
AAGCTGTGTGTAAAAACTCTGCCTTATCACCAACTCCAATCAAATAATATCCAGCTCAATCTCCCGAAGCCGCTTAATCTCATCTCTTAACCTAGCCGCCTTTTCAAATTCCAAATTACTCGCCGCTTCTCGCATTTCGCTCTCTAGCCCTTTAATCGTAGCACCAAGATTATCGCCGATATGCACTCTTTCTTTTCCGCTTCCGTCTTTCCCTGTTGAGATGGTTACATAGTCGCCTTCAGATGTGCTGGATACGATGTCTTTTATGCCAGATTTTATTGATTTTGGCGTTATGCCATGTTCCTCGTTATAGGCGGCTTGTATTTCTCTGCGTCTGTCGGTTTCTTTCAATGCTCGCTCCATTGAGCCAGTTATTTTGTCGGCATATAGGATTACCCTACCATCAACATTTCTTGCCGCTCGCCCTATGGTTTGAATTAATGATGTTTCGGAGCGTAAAAAGCCTTCTTTGTCGGCATCTAATATTGCCACCAATGCGCATTCGGGAATGTCCAAGCCTTCACGCAATAAGTTGATGCCTATCAGCACATCAAACGCCCCTAGTCGCAAATCTTTGATAATATCAATGCGCTCTAACGTATCAATATCGGAGTGCATATAGCGCACTCTAATTCTTTGCTCGTGCATATATTGTGTTAGGTCTTCCGCCATTTTTTTGGTTAGGGTGGTGAGCAAAGTGCGATAGCCTGCTTTGGCGACCTTTCGCACTTCGTCAATCACATCATCCACTTGCGTTATGGCAGGGCGGATTTCTACTGGTGGATCAATTAGGCCAGTTGGGCGAATAATTTGCTCGACAAATTCACCCTCCGTTTGCCCCATTTCCCACTTGCCCGGAGTCGCCGAAACATAGATAGATTGCGGTCGCATTGCGTTCCATTCTTCAAAACGCAAGGGGCGATTATCCATGCAACTTGGCAGGCGAAAACCATATTCTGCCAATGTTGCCTTGCGCCTAAAATCACCACGATACATTGCGCCTAATTGCCCAATAGTTACGTGGCTTTCATCAATAAAAATCAGCGCATTATCGGGCAGATATTCAAATAGAGTAGGCGGCGGCTCTCCGGGATTACGCCCCGTTAAATAACGAGAATAATTTTCAATTCCTGCGCACACGCCTGTTGCCTCAATCATTTCAAGATCAAAAATCGTGCGCTGCTCAAGCCGTTGCGCTTCTAGCAATCTGCCAGCATTATTTAATTCAACCAAACGCATTTTAAGTTCTGCTTTAATGCTCTTCATCGCCTCAAGCAGGGTGGGTCGAGGCGTTACATAGTGCGAATTAGCATAGACACGCACCGATTTTAGGGTTTGAATTTTCCTACCAGTCAGCGGATCAAATTCAATAATTTTTTCCACCTCATCACCAAACATAGTGATGCGCCATGCGGCACTATCATAGTGAGCGGGGAAAATCTCAATCGTGTCACCACGCACCCGAAAAGCCCCACGAGCAAAACCAGCGTCCGCTCGTTTATATTGCAATGCAACTAAATCTTTGAGTAATTGATTTTGCTTAATTTGCTGCCCAACTTTAATATCAAAAATCATCGCCGTATAGGTTTCGACCGAGCCAATGCCATAAATGCAACTGACCGAAGCGATGATTATCGTATCATCTCGTTCTAAAAGAGAGCGAGTTGCGGCGTGGCGCATACGATCTATTTGCTCATTAATCTGGCTATCTTTTTCAATATAAGTATCAGAGCGCGGCACGTATGCTTCGGGCTGATAATAATCATAAAACGAAACAAAATACTCTACCGCATTATTGGGGAAGAAACTTTTGAACTCACCATAAAGCTGCGCCGCAAGAGTTTTATTGGGCGCAAGAATCAGGGCAGGGCGCTGGGTTTGCGCAATGATTTGTGCGGCGGTAAAAGTCTTGCCAGAGCCAGTAACACCAAGCAAAACCTGATCGGTTTCACCATTATTAATGCCCTCAACTAATTGCTCAATCGCTTTAGGCTGATCGCCTTGCGGGGTGAACTCGGTAATAAGTTCAAACCTATTACTGTCCTCCAACTTTACTGGGCGAGCGGGCTTATGCGGTGTCCAAGCGGCAGTGCCCTCAACCTCTTTTCGCCCATGTTCAATTAAATCAGATAATGCGCTAACGGTTGCGGTTATGCCATCGCTTTGAGTTGGGGCTGGAGTGAAACTAGCTTGCGGCGCTTCGGCAAAGCCGCTCTTTATATTGTCGCCGTTGGTCGCTTTGCTCCCATCCCCGACACCCTCGCCGTTTGTTCTTTTCCCATTTGGGCCGTTGGTCTCGTTTTTTCTTGCCGCC
>JAJRPR010000072.1 GCA_024280655.1 Alphaproteobacteria bacterium
AGGCCTATTGCGTGATTTAACAATGGAAATATCTGAACTTAACCTAACTATTGGCTCAGCACATATTTCAACTTATGGCGAAAAGGCGGTTGATGTATTTTATGTAACCGATTTAACGGGAGCTAAAATTGAACAAGACAGGCGACAAGCTAAAATTCATGATAGGCTATTAGAAATATTGGAGCCAAATCGTAAATTATGAGCCTTTATAAGAATTTTTTCAACGTAAGCGCTATGACGCTTATCTCTCGTATCTTAGGCTTTATGCGTGATATACTCATCGCCTTAGTGCTTGGCACGGGAATGGTAGCCGACGCTTTTTTTGCAGCATTTCGCTTTCCAAATCTATTTCGAAGATTATTTGCAGAAGGAGCGTTTAACTCAGCCTTCATTCCATTATTTGCCTCTAAATTAGAAGAAAAAACCAACGAAGAAGCACGCCTATTTGCCTCACACATTATTTCTTGGTTATTTGTGTTTTTGCTCATTATTACTATTTTAGCTGAAATTTTTATGCCGCAATTAATGGCGATTTTTGTACCAGGGTTTGTCGCGGATAAAGAGAAATTCGAATTTACAGTTCTGTTAGCACGTATTTGTTTTCCTTATTTAGCCGCCATGTCTTTAATGGCAGCTTATGGCGGCATATTAAATGGCTTGGGTAAGTTTTTAGCCGCCGCTTTTGCTCCTGTTTTGTTAAATATTGTGTTAGTTATAGTTTTAATTTTTCTTGTGTTTAGCGTAAGTGCAGGCGCACAAATTGCAGGTATATGGCTTGCGATAGGCATAGTCATTGGTGGCATTGCACAATTTATATTGGTATTTTGGGCAGTAAAGCGCACGGGGTTTTTACCCAAATTTTCTCGCCCAAAAATAAACCCCGATGTTCGCAAATTTTGGTTATTAGCATTACCTGCAATTTTCACTGGCGGCATTACACAAATAAATATTTTTATCGGCACAATTATTGCCTCAAGCGCCAGCTCCGCCCTTTCATATCTCTATTTTGCCGATAGACTTTATCAGCTTCCGCTGGGGCTAATTGGCATTGCTATTGGCGTTGTGCTGTTGCCAGAATTATCACGTCATATAAGCGGTGGGCGTAATGTTGAAGCTAAAAAAACTATGGATAATTCATTGCTATTTGCAATGGTTTTAACTTTACCCGCAACCGCTGGGCTGATAACTCTAGCACATCCGATTATTCGAACTTTATTTGAGCGTGGCGCATTTGATGCCATTGCCACCAGCAATACGGCTAATGCTTTAATTGCTTTTTCTTTTGGCTTGCCAGCCTTTGTGCTTATTAAACTTTTGCAACCACAATTTTTTGCTCGCAAAAACACCAAAACCCCAACCATTTTTGCGGCAATTTCAGTCATTGTAAATATTGCAATTAGCCTATTATTATTCCCCTATATTCAACATATAGGCATAGCCATTGCCACCTCAGTTTCGGCTTGGATCAATGTTATAATGCTAACGTTTACCCTAAAAAGCCGCAATCATTTCGCTCTTTCCTTTGAGCAAATTAAACAACAAGGCTTTCTTTTGTTAAGCGCTATAATAATGGGCGCTACAATATTTGGGCTTTCTTTTTTATTAAACGCACCATTGTTTGGAAAATTTGGTTTCTTAATGCAAATATTATCACTTTTTGCAATTATTATTGCTGGCATTTTTGTCTATTTTACTCTAATTGATTTCACAAATATTTTGCGCTCAAAAAATATACTTAGCTTTGTTAAAAGGCGTAACAAATAGATATGGAAAATAATATGTCTTTTACTAATAGAGTTTTTGCAGGAATTAAACCATCAGGTGATTTGCATTTGGGCAATTATCTTGGGGCAATAAAGCGCTTTGTGCCATTGCAAGAAACTCATGAATGTATTTATTGCGTGGTTGATATGCACGCAATTACCGTATGGCAAGACCCAAAAATCTTAGCGCAATCAACCAGAGAAGTAGCTGCCGCTTATCTTGCAGCAGGAATTGACGCTAAAAAACATATTATTTTTAATCAAAGCCAAGTTGCTGGACATGCAGAATTGGCGTGGATTTTTAATTGTGTGGCACGTATGGGCTGGATGCAGCGCATGACACAATTCAAAGATAAGGCTGGTAAAAATGCGCAAAATGTTTCGCTTGGCCTATTTGCCTATCCATCATTAATGGCGGCAGATATTTTATTATATAAGGCAACGCACGTACCTGTTGGTGAGGATCAAAAACAGCATCTCGAACTAACTCGTGACATTGCAGCAAAGTTCAACAATGATTTTGAGAAAGATTTTTTTCCGCTTCCAGAGCCAATTATTACAGGAGCGGCAACAAGAGTTATGTCATTAAGAGATGGCACAAAGAAAATGTCAAAATCCGAAAGCTCAAGCCTTGCCACCATTTATATGCTAGACGACGAGGACGCTATTGCTAAGAAAATCAAAAAAGCTAGAACTGATCCCGAACCATTGCCGCAAAATTTTGATGATTTAGAAAATCGCTTAGAGGCAAAAAACTTAGTTTCAATTTATGCAGCTTTAGCTGATATATCTCCGCAAGAAGTATTAAATCAATATGGTGGTGAAGGGTTTGGTGTGTTTAAGCCAGCGCTTGCACAATTAGCGGTTGAAAAGCTTGCACCAATGAATAAAGAAATGCGCCGCTATTTAGATGATAAAGCGCAAATTGATGAAATATTAAAAGATGGGGCAAACAGAGCAAGAGAAATAGCAAAAACCACTATGAAGCAAGTTAAAGATATTGTTGGTTTTATTAGTTAAAACATTAGGTAACATATGAAATTTCTAACTAGATTATATTTAGCTTTAATATTTTTAGGCATTACTATTGCCGTTGGCTTTTCTCAAAATACGATAAATGAGCGTGATAATATTGCACCTTCAACATCTCTCCCCCTGCCCTATCATTTAGACCCACATAGCAAAATAAAGGCTCCCCATTCCGCTTCAGTGCCAGCGATAAGATTTTTATCTAGCACAGATTTTTTCCCCTTTAATTATCGTAATAGTTCAGGGCGATTAGTTGGTTATAATATTGATCTAAGTAATGAAATTTGCGCCCTGTTAGATATTTCATGCACCATGCAAGCTTGGCCTTGGGAGCAAATTAAAAACGCACTTAAAGATAATCAGGGCGATGCGCTTATTTCAGGGCTTGCAATTAATAATGAGAGCGCTAATCAATTTGATTTTTCAAATATATATTTAATGTTGCCAGCTCGTTTTATTATTCAAAAATCAAATCAACAATTTTTTGATGCAAGCGACTTAGAAAATAAAAAAATAGCAGTAATTGCAAATTCAGCACATGCAAAATATTTAAATAAATATTTTATTTCTGTTGAGCAGGTAGTTTTTGATAGCGAATTAGAGGCCTTAAAATCATTACAAAATGGCGAGACCTTTGCCTATTTTGGTGATGGAATGCGTGCCTCATTTTGGTTAAATGAAAATATCAACTGTTGCGAATTTACAGGGGAAGCATATTTTAATTCTACTTATTTTGGAGAAGGAATGAGTATAGCGTTCCCATTGGAGCGAGAAGCCGTACGAAAAGCAATTAATTATTCGCTAGCCCAGCTAAAGCGCAACGGCAAATTAGATGAGTTATATTTAAGATGGTTTCCCATCAGTTTTTACTAATTCGCTATTTTCTTTTTTACTAGCTGGTGGATTAACAAAGGGAAGTTTCAAACTCCAAAAAAGCCTAGTTGAAGCCCCGTCCTGCCATTGCAGACCGATTTTCATTTTCTCATGCCCATCTTTTGGCTGAGCAATATAGGTTCTAAATATATGATCCCAAATTGATAGCGCAAAACCATAATTACTATCGGTTTCTTTATGATGGACTGAATGATGAATTCTGTGCATATCAGGAGTTACAATAAAGGTTCGCAATATCCTATCAAGCCAAAGTGGCAATTTATAATTTGCGTGATTAAACATTGCCGAGCCATTGAGAATTATTTCAAATATCACAACTAAAATAACAGGCGCACCAAGCAAAATAACCACTAATGCTTTTATAAATATTGAAAGTATTATTTCTACGGGGTGAAAGCGCAGCGCCGTTGAAGCATCAATTTCTTCGTCTGAGTGGTGCACACGATGTAAACGCCACAATATTGGTACT
>JAJRPR010000073.1 GCA_024280655.1 Alphaproteobacteria bacterium
GCTCCTAATTCGCTAGCTAAAACTGATGATAATATATTTGTTTCATCATCATTTGTTAGGCCAAGAAACATATCAGCGTCTCGAATATCAACCTCATTTAGAATATCTTCTTTTAGAGCATCACCAAAAACAACTATGGAGTTTTTAACTGTTTCTGCTGCTAATTGTGCAACCTTTCGGTTGTTTTCAATAAGCCTTACAGATATTCCTAAATCACTTTCTCCAAGTTTTTGAGCGACATATCTTCCAATATTCCCAGCGCCAGCAATTACTACTTTTTGCGGTGAAACTTCATCACAACCAAAAAGCACAAGCACCCTTGATATTTGATCTTTAGAAACAGCAACAAGCGCTTGATCCCCAACTAAAAGGCTTTCATTTGAGTTTAAAATAAGCACTTCCCCATCTCGCCGCACCGCCATAACAGTAGCTTGTAAATTTGGGAATAATTCAGTTAGTTGCTTAAGTGGAGTATCAATTACTGCACAGTCTTCTTGCACATCTAAAGCTACCACCATAATTTTTTCATCATCAAATGTAACAATTTCTGAAACACCTGGATAAGCAAGACGTTGTAAAATTAAATCACCTACCTCAATTTCTGGGGAAATAATCACATCAATAGGAAGATGGTTTCTGGCAAAAAGATTTTGCCATTGCGGGCTTAAATATGTTTGCGCCCTTATACGTGCAATGCGCGTAGGCACTTCAAAAATCGAATGGGCAACCTGACATGCTGTCATATTTACTTCATCAACTTGCGTTACCGCAATTAGCATATCGGCATTTTCTGCCCCTGCTTGCGCCAAAATATCAGGGTGTGATCCGTGTCCATGCACACCACGGGCATCAAGATTATCACGAACTCTTTGCACCAAATCGGCATCTTTATCAATGACAGTAATCTCAACACCTTCTATTGAAAGTCTTTCGGCTATGCCATAACCAACCTGCCCTGCACCACTAATTATTACTCGCATTTATCTTTCCAATTAATTGCTCAGCCAACCATCTATAAGTAAAGTAATTATAACCTATTAGACTTACAAACCAAGTGATTTAATTTTTCGATGTAATGCGCTTCTCTCCATGCCTACAAATTCTGCAGTTTTTGAGATATTACCACCAAACCGCTCAATTTGGGCCAGTAAATATTGTTTTTCAAACACCTCTCTCGCATCACGTAAAGCCATGCCCATCAAATGAGTAGATGAATCCATGTCATTATTGCCAACATTAGGTAGCATCTCTCCAATATCAGAGGGCAACATATCTGCATTAACAATAGCATTGTCCTTTACTTGATCTTTGACCAAAATTGCTAATCTCTCGATAGAATTTCGCAACTGCCTTGCGTTAACTGGCCAATCTTGACCTTGCAAAACAGCCATAGCGTCTTCTGAAATCACAAAGCTCGGTATGCCCTGCATTTTACATACTTGTTCAATAAATATTTGAACAAGGGGGATTATATCTTCTCGCCGATCCTTTAAAGGAGTTAATTGCAAAGGAACAACTGATAATCTATGAAATAAATCAGCACGAAATTCATTGTTTTCAATCAGTTGTTTAATATCCTTTGAAGTCGATGCTAAAATCCTGATATCTATAGGAACAGCAGTTTGCCCCCCAATTCTATGAAAGCTATTATCAACTAATGTTCTAAGTAATAGGGACTGAGCGGTTGCTGGCAAATATGATACTTCAGAAAGATAAATTGTTCCACCATGCGCTCTCTCTAGTGCCCCCACTTCTATATTTAACACTCCATTCTTATTAAGTTCCTCACGGCCAAATAAAATTGCAGGCACTTCATCAGGATCATAAAGAGAAGCATTTATTTCGACAAATGGTGCTTCTTTTCGCAAAGAATTTTCATGTAATAGTCTAGCGCAATGCCCCTTTCCTGCTCCTGAGGGGGCAGTTATAAAAATTCTAGAATTAGAGGGCCCTGATTTTTCAATGATTAAGCGTGCTTCATTTATCACATTAGAAGTTCCAACCAACTCACTATCCCAAGTCACTGTTAGTTCTTTAAGTTCTTCATTTTCACTTTTTAGGCGGGAAGTTTCCATCGCCCGCTGTGTAACTAATAATAGACGATCAATATTAAATGGCTTTTCAATATAATCATAAGCTCCTCGTTTAATGGATGCAACTGCAGTTTCAAGGTTGCCGTGCCCTGAAATCATAACTACAGGCATATTAGGGTGTTGTTCTTGAAACTCATCAAGTAATTGCAAGCCATCAAGCCTAGATCCCTGCATCCAAATATCAAGATAAACCAGATTAGGACGTCTTTTAGTAATTTGCTCAAGGGCGCTATCTGCATCAAATGCTTGACGAGTTTCATAACCCTCATCTTCCAAAATACCAGAAATCAACTCCCGAATATCGCTTTCATCATCAATGATTAATATATCAAACGCCATTCGCTATTTAAGCGCATCTTGATGCGCTCCCTTCTTTTTCTTTTGTATGTTTTGTTCGTTATCTAATAAATGCAATTCACCTTTAGTTGCATCATGTTTTAGTGGTAATCTAATAATTACACATGCACCTATTCGATTGTTTTTATCAGGTACAGAATCTTGTAAAATCATATCACCATCGTGCTGTTCAATAATTTTTGAAACGATCGCTAGCCCTAAGCCTGTCCCCTTATCCCTTGTAGTAACATAAGGCTCGAGCAATCTTTGATAGCTTTCATCTGGCCAACCCTTTCCATTATCAGATCTTGAAATTTCAACATATTGGCCAGATATCTTTGTTTCAATTATGATGGTTGGGTTAATTATTTTACCTATTCCAAAACCTTCAATAGATTCAACGCAATTTTTGATAAGATTTGTCAAACACTGCGAAATTAAACGATCATCAAACTCAACAATATTTGGCTCTTTTGGAAGGTTTGCCTTTATTAAAATATCTGGTTGACGAACACTCTCTAAAAAAACAGCCTGACGAATTGTTTCTGATAAATCACTTCTCTCAAGCACTGCAACTGGCATTCTAGCAAAAGAAGAAAACTCATCAACCATTCGCCCAATATCACCAACTTGACGAATAATTGTTTCAATACACTTATCAAATATTTCAAAATCGTCACTAAGTCTTTCTTTGTAACGCCTTTGAGGCGCTCTGCTGACAGTTGAATTGGGGTAAGTGGGTTTTTAATTTCATGTGCAATACGTCTTGCAACATCTGCCCATGCACTAGTACGCTGAGCAGTTATTAAATCTGTAAGATCATCAAGCGTAATTACAAAGCCCTTCGAGTGAGAAATCGCGCCCTCCCGAGTTAAACGAACTTGGTAAATCCTGCCGTCATGTTCACCACCAAATTGAATTTGATCTTGAAATTGTCCACTGCTGGAAGCGCTAGCTTTTTCAAAGAATAATGCTAATTCTGGAACAACTTTCCCTAACTCTTCGCCCACAAGATTAATTTCGCTTCTAGCAAAAATCTCTGATGCATTATTATTCACCAGCGTAATAATGCCAGAAGGATCAAGCCCAACAATCCCCGCAGAAACCCCCTCAACCACCGCCTCTGTAAATTGGCGGCGCTTTTCATTAGTGTCATTTGCCAAAAGCAATTCCTGACGCTGTTCTCGTAATTGCCTTGTCATGAGATTAAATTGTTGAATAAGATCGTTTAAATCACTTTGCTTGTCAGATTCAGCAATTTGCACCCCTAAATCTCCATGCGTAACTCGATCTGATGCAATCATTAAATCACGAATAGGGGCGATGAAGCGATTGGCAAAAGCAATGCCAACCCACACGGCTGCTAACAACATAACTAAAGCCACACCGATATAGATGATAGTAAAAGTAAGTTGAAAAACTAGTCGTGCAGAATCATATTGACGATATTCGGTAATATTTTGATCCGTTAAACGCATATATTCAAGAACTTCGGCATCAACTGGTCGAGCGGCAAATAAATATACATCATCATAATTACTCAACTGAATTACTGCACCAACAAGATTGGTTTTTCCCGGAGATATTAATGTTGGAATAGTTTTTCCTACATCTTGCATAATGCCATCAGGCATAAGCGGAGGAGTACCAGGCACTGAAATTTGCGCACGCATTAAAACATCTCTATCTTCTGAAATAAGAGATGTAAAAGGTAATGAACGAGTGAGTGCTAATGCTGTTAAAATTCGCTGAAATTTCTCTCTATCGGTTGCAAAGGTTTCTTTTGCTTGTTCAAGCTCTGAAGCCACCCAAATAATGTCATCACGCATTACTTGCGAATGTTCTTGCAAATATGCTCTAGCAACTAGTCTTGAGCTTTCAACCATTGTTCGTGTGCGTTCAGAAAACCATTGATCAAGACCTTGATTAAGAACAATGGCAGCAACTATTGCAACAATGATGGCGGGCACAGCAGCAGTTAAAGCAAATATTGCTACCATTCTTGATTGCAATCGAGAGCCAGCTTGCTTACGAGCTCTGGCCCGAATTAAAAGCACTATTTCTGTAAGGACTAGCGCTATTATTAGTAAAACTAATATAATACTAATCACCCAAATTGCAGTCCAAACCTCTGGAGGTAACTCTATTGCGTTTTGTTTTGGTAAAATAAGAAAAAGCCCAATCAGCAAAATAACTGATGATAAAACAACTATAATTCCAAAATATCGTACAAATTTTGAACCAAGCGATTTAACTGGCTCAAGCGATTTGTCTGACAAAGTAAAAGCAGAACTCGTTAAATCTTGGTGTTTTGTGTCGTTCATGTCACATATATTGTTATTTTTGCAAAAAATTGAGATTAAAAGCAAATCATTGCGTAATTAAATCTATTTTTCAAGGGAAATGTTGCGAAAATGTGACAGTATTTTATTTGCGTCGAGA
>JAJRPR010000074.1 GCA_024280655.1 Alphaproteobacteria bacterium
GCCAATACCCAAACTGTCTCACCAAGCCTTGCATTCGTCAATAACCCATTTGGGTGAAAGAAATAGTTCAATTTTCTAGGTTGTGGTGACAAAATATCACGCATAAGGCATATTCGCAGCTAAGACGATTATTTCATTACTTAAGCCTATTGAGCAACTGGGGAAAATAATTTTTACTGGTTGCTTTGTGCTGTCTAAACATCAAACACCAAAATCAAGCACGAAGCGCAGTTAAGTTATTTTTAGCACCCGCTGAGCGATAAAGCCCTCTATAGCCTTCTGCTCGCTCCATCAGATCACTAATTCCAAGCAAAGTTTCAGCACCTCCAAGCACCAAATATCCATCTAAACGTAAAATGTCATAGACAGATTTTACAACCTTTGTTTTGGTTTCTGTATCAAAATAAATTAGCACATTACGACAAAAAACAATATCCATTTTACCAAGCAATCCAAATGGCTCAAGCAAATTGCTTTTAGAAAATTTCACCATATTTTTTATCTCATCAGAAATAAACCAAGCCGTGCCCTGTTGCTTAAAATGCTCAACCAACATTTGCACTGGCAAGCCTCGTTGCACTTCAAATTGCGTATATTTGCCTATTTTAGCACGCTCAAGCGATAAATCAGAAAGATCTGTGCCAATTATTTCTATATTTATGCCAGACCAAAGCCGTTTATTAGCTAATAATATCATCGCCAAAGAATAAGGCTCTTGCCCGGTAGAGGCAGCAGCGCACCAAATGCGGATTTTATTATTAGTTTTACGAGCAGTTGCAATTAATTCTGGCAACATGATTTTTTCAAACGCCTCAAAGGGAACATTATCTCGAAAGAAAAAACTCTCATTGGTAGTCATTGCATCTATTACTGCGTTTTTTAGATCGCTTGCAGCGCTGCCAAGCCCGTAAGCTAACTCATCAACATCCTTAAACCCAAACTGCTCAGCTATCGGAGTTAAGCGAGTTTCAATTAGATAGGATTTTGAACTACCAAGCACAATTCCTGAATGTTTTTGTACAAATTTACTTATTAAAAAATTATTCTGTTCTTTCATCTAAGCATTCCCTTATTTATCATTCGAGCCAACTCATCAGCCATTTTTTCAATATCAACTAGTTTGGTGCATACTCCAGCCAATGCAGTTGCTCCGGGCATTCCCCAGACAACCGAGCTTGCTTCATCTTGCGCAAAAATAGTTCCGCCAGTATGAGCAATAGCCACCGCCCCATTTGCTCCATCTGATCCCATGCCAGTTAACACAGCGGCCAAAGTTGCATTGCCATATTGCTCAGCTATGCTTTCAAACATTGGATCAACCGCAGGGCGACAATGATTTATTGGCGGCCCTTTATCTAACTTAATGATTTTTGTGCCATTTATTTCTGCTACTCGCATATGAAAACCACCCGGAGCCAAATAAAGACGACCTGCTACAACAGGCTCATCAGCTTTCGCCTCCCCACCCTCAATTCCAGCAGTTTTAGCCAATCTCTCACCAAGCAATGTTGTAAAAGTTGGCGGCATGTGCTGCACTACAAAAACTGGAATATCTGATAGTTTTCCTTTTAATTGCTCAAAGACTTTACTAAGTGCTGCTGGCCCTCCAGTTGAAGAGCCAATCGCTAATGCTCGTGGATTAATCAAAGAAGCTTTGCGGAAATTAAAACTATCATTAGCCTTTGGCATAGGCGACCATGCGGCATTTTTTGTAGTAGAAACATTGCTTGAACTATAAGATTTAACAGGAGAGGTCTTTGGCATAAGGCCAATTATTTTCCTAATTAATTCACTCTTAAAAGCCTCTCGTGCCTCATTGCCATCACGAGCAAAAGATGGTTTTGGAATATAATCAGAAGCCCCCAAACTCATTGCCCTTAGTGATATTTCAGCATTTTTTAATGATAGGGTTGAGGCAATAAGAACGATTGCTTTTGGCGCTTTACGCAACAATTCAGGCAATGCAGTAATTCCGTCCATTACTGGCATTTCAATATCTAAAATAATAATATCAGGTTTTTCTTTTGCAACCTTATTTATTGCAACTTTACCATTATCAGCACTATCAACAACTTCGATATTATCAATAGTTTCTAACCATTTCCTGACCATACCACGCACAACAGCTGAATCATCAACCAACATTACACTAGTTTTTTTACCAATATTTATTGCTAGATTTTGTGCGCCCATTCATTCTCACCTTTATTGTTAAGGTGAGTTTGCTCTAATATCCTAAGCGCCTGATTTAGAGTTTGCTAGGTATGAGTGCTTATTATAGTATTTAGCATTTTCAATGCTAAATACTATCACCGTATGAGCGATAGCGAGTGCGGTGCGCGGCGGAGCCAGCGTAATTCAATTAGCATAATTGAATTTAGAAAATACTATAAAGACAAAAAATGGGAGGTTTTGACCTCCCAAATTTTTACAATTATATCCCACCTTTAGCAATTAGGTCCAAAGCCGTTCAAATTTTGATTCTAATATTTCACGATCAAACGGCTTCATAATATATTCATTTGCCCCTGCTTTAAGCGCCATAGCAATATGGCCAACATCATTTTCAGTGGTGCAAAAAACAACTTTTGGTTTATCCCCACCAACAAAACCACGTAAATCTTTCAAAAACTCAAGACCCGATTTTATTGGCATATTCCAATCAAGCAAAATTGCATCGGGCATTTCATGTTTGCATTTATCATAAGCTTCTTGCCCATCTTCTGCCTCATCAACAATATATTCCATATCCTCAAGAATTTTTCGTGCAACTTTTCTAACTACACTTGAA
>JAJRPR010000075.1 GCA_024280655.1 Alphaproteobacteria bacterium
AAAATGGCGCAATAATAATTGAGATGGAAGCTAATCCTAAACTAATTGCACAAGATATTACTGTTCCCGGAGATCCAAGCTCAGCTGCCTTTGCGATCGTTGCAGCTACTATTATTCCAAATTCTGATGTTTTAATAAAAAACACTCTAATGAACCCAACTCGTGCTGGCTTGATAAAAACTTTAATTGAAATGGGTGCGAATATTCAAATATTAAATCCGCACGTTTCTGGTGGTGAAAAAATTGCAGACGTTAGGGTGCGATATGCAAAGCTTAAAGGCGTAGAAGTGCCAGCAAAGCGTGCGCCATCAATGATAGATGAATATCCAATATTGGCGGTAGCAGCAGCTTTTGCAAATGGCACAACAAAAATGCAAGGCATTGGCGAAATGCGAGTAAAAGAAACCGATAGATTAGATTTAATGGCCAAAGGGCTTAAGGCAAATGGCGTTGATTTAGTTGAGGGGGAGGATTTCTTATATATTAAGGGTGCAAGCGAAATTGAGGGTGGTGCTAAGATAAAAACGCACCTTGATCACCGTATTGCCATGGCATTTTTAGTGCTAGGAATGGCAACAAAAAACCCTATAGAAATAGATGATGCTAGTGTTATAGACACGTCCTATCCAAGTTTTATTGCCGATTTCACAGCGCTTGGCGCAAGTTTTGAGATTTTGGAGCAATTATGATTATTGCGATTGATGGCCCCGCAGCGTCGGGCAAGGGAACTATTGCTAAAGGCTTAGCCAAATATTATGGGCTACCTCATTTAGATACGGGTCTATTATATCGAGCGATTGGGCAGGCAATGCAAAATCAGCTAGACGATAAGGATTTTGAACAAAAAGCAATAAAAATTGCGCATAATATAGATAAATCTAAACTTGATTCAAAAAAACTCGGAACGCCTGAAATAGCAAATGCTGCTGCAAAAATAGCCAAAATTGAGGAGGTTCGAGAGGCTTTACGCCAATATCAGCGTGATTTTGCTCAACAAAAGGGCGGCGCAGTGCTTGATGGGCGTGATATTGGCACTCGCATATGCCCAAATGCTGACGTTAAATTATTCATTACGGCTGATGCTAAAATACGTGCAAATCGCCGTTATTTAGAGTTATTATCCAAAGGCTTACAGGCAGATGAGAGTGAAATATTGCGCCAAATCATTATGCGAGATGAAAGCGATAGAAATAATCCAAGCGGAAATTTTTATGAAGCGCAAGATTCGCACTTGCTAGATAGTTCTAAATTAGATATAGAAACATCACTTCGCAAAGCCATTGCGATTGTTGATAATAAAATGGCCAAATAGGGCAGAAAATAATTATTTAATTTATTTTCAAAACCAATCCCTAAATTAGCGGTTTATAAAGACAATATCTAACTCTTTGGCTCATCGAAAAAATCACCAAAAATCTCTTAGCCATTTTGCGCTGGGTCGTTTTGATTTCAATTTGATTTTCAAAACGCAACCCATAAAATCGGCTAATATTTTTGGCTTTGTAATTTAACCAGCCCAGCGCACGATTGATGGAGTTATATTTTGACACAACTAGATGTGACACAAGAAGATTTTGAAGCCCTTTTAATGGATTCATTCGTTGATAATGAACCAATGGAAGGTGCTGTTGTTAAGGGACGTATCGTAACTATTGAAAATGATTTAGCAATTATTGATGTAGGATTAAAAACTGAGGGGCGTGTTCCGCTTAAAGAATTTGGTGCCGCTGGCACTGATGGTTCTTTGCAAATTGGCTCAGAAGTTGAAGTTTATATTGATCGCATTGAAAATGCGGCAGGTGAAGCAGTGCTTAGCCGTGAAAAAGCTCGTCGTGAGGAAAGCTGGTTAAATCTTGAAAAACTTAGCGAAGCTGGCGAGCGAGTAAATGGTAAAATCTTTAATCAAGTAAAGGGTGGTTTCACCGTTGATCTTGATGGAGCTATTGCTTTTCTTCCACGTTCTCAAGTTGATATTCGCCCAATTCGTGATATTGCGCCATTAATGAATGTTGAGCAGCCATTTATGATTTTAAAAATGGACAAAAGACGTGGTAATATTGTGGTTTCTCGCCGAGCAATCCTTGAAGAGAGCCGTGCTGAGCAACGTACTGAAATTGTGCAAAAGCTTGAAGAAGGTCAAACTGTTGAAGGTGTTGTTAAAAACATCACTGATTATGGTGCATTTATTGATCTTGGTGGCATTGACGGTCTATTACACGTAACCGATATTGCATGGCGTCGTGTAAATAACCCAGGTGAAGTTTTAACTATTGGCGAAACAATTAAAGTTAAAATTATCCGTGTTAATCAAGAAACTCATCGTATTTCACTAGGCATGAAGCAGCTTGAAGCTAATCCTTGGGAATCGATTGATTCTAAATTCCCACTTGAGGGTAAATTTACTGGCCGTGTCACAAATATCACCGATTATGGTGCATTTGTTGAGCTTGAACCGGGAATTGAAGGACTTATTCATATTTCTGAAATGAGTTGGACTAAGAAAAATGTTCATCCAGGTAAAATTGTTTCAACCTCGCAAGAAGTTGAAATTATGATTTTGGAAGTTGATCCTGAGCGTCGTCGTATTTCGCTTGGTCTTAAACAATGTATTGATAATCCTTGGAATAGCTTTGCAGATAAATTCCCTATTGATTCTATTGTTGAGGGTGAAGTTAAAAACAAAACCGAATTTGGTTTATTTATCGGCCTTGAAGGTGAAGTTGATGGCATGGTGCATCTTTCAGATCTTGATTGGCAACGACAAGGCGAAGAGGTTCTTGAAGATTATAATCGAGGTGATGTGGTTAAAGCTAAGGTGCTTGATGTTGATATTGATAAAGAGCGAATTTCGCTTGGCATTAAACAGCTAGTGTCAGATGCAACAGCAGAACAAGCACAAAGTAGCGGCATTCGTAAAGGTGCGATTGTTACTGGAACAGTTAAGAGCATAAATGATGGTGGTATCGAAGTAACTATTGCTGATAGCGATATTGTTGCCTTTATTCGCCGCAATGATCTTTCTCGTGATCGTGCTGATCAACGTCCAGATCGTTTTGCGGTTGGTGATAAGCTAGACGCACGTGTAACCCAGTTCGATAAGAAAACTGGCCGCACTGTTCTTTCGATTAAAGCTCTAGAAATTGCTGAAGAAAAAGAAGCAGTAGCGCAATATGGCAGCTCTGATTCAGGTGCTTCACTTGGTGATATTCTCGGTGCAGCTCTTAAAGGCAAAAAAGAAGATTAAGCTCTTTTTTATGCCGCCGTTGGTCGCTTTGCTCCCGACCCCCGGCACCCCCGCCTTTATACCTCACGTGCCGGCGAAACCAAGACTCGCTATACTGAGGAAAATAAATATTAAAACCCGCATTTCAAAAGAAGTGCGGGTTTAGTTTTATGCGCCTTACGCCAGTTAGCTGATTTCTTCTTTCCTCCCCTTGTGGAGAAAAATTGGGGTGGGGATTTTGGATTAAAAGCGGGGGAGGAAGCTGAATAAAGGCTTTGTATAACTCATAAGCCGCACCCTCTCTACAAAAACCCCTCTATTACCTCTCGCAACTTACTTAAATCTTGCTCTCTTGAAAGCGAATGATCGCCATCGGGAATAAGGGTATAATTTACTTCATCTTGCGTTAAATGCGCCATTAATTTTAATGAATGAGAGTTAGGAACAGCTTTATCTTGTCCGCCTTGCAAAATATGCACGGGGCAATTTGTTATCATTGAGCCAGAGCCAAATAATAAATATTTCTCACCATCATCAAGTAATTTCTTGCTGATAATATAAGGTTCATCATAATCAGATGGCTGTTCAATAAAACCCTTATTTTCTAATTCTAATAATTGTTGCTTAGAAAATAAATCTAACATGAGGTCTTTGCTCATATCAATGGCTGGGGCGATTAGAATTATTGCTTTAATTCTTTTTTTTACCTTCTCATCTAGCGCCTTATTCAATAATAACGCCAACCAACCGCCCATAGATGAGCCAATAATTATTTGCTCCCCATTTGTCTTAGCAAAAACTGCTTTTGCCTCCTCAAGCCAATGAGAAATCGTGCCATCAATAAATTTACCGCCCGATTGCCCATGTCCAGAATAATCAAAACGGGTAACTTCTAAATTAAACTCTTGCCCCAAATCATCAAGCATCATTGCTTTTGATCCCATCATATCTGATTTAAAGCCACCAAGCCAAAACAGGCTAGTATTAGTTTCAATCGCTCCTTGCCTTTGTAAAACAGCAATTTCACGTCTATATTTGTCTTTTCTGACAATAAAACTCATCTTTTGTAGGCTCATATTAGTCCCTCGTTAAAAAATATTAGATAAATCATACTTAACAAACAATATTATGATTGACTTTATAGACTTGCGATATAGTTTTAGCCATTATAAAGAGATATAATTAACTCGTTTAACAATATAAGGAAATTTAATTATTCGCCGACCAATGAAACCAACGCCACCGCAAAAGGGTGGCCCCCCAGCAAATGAAGATATTACTTCATCAGAAGTTCAACTTATAGATGAAACTGGAGAAAATCGCGGAACAGTAAGCACAAGTGAAGCAATGGAAATGGCACGCGATGCAGGTCTTGATCTTGTAGCAATTTCACCAAATGCTAAACCACCAGTTTGTAAAATTCTTGATCTTGGAAAATATAAATATCAAGCCCAGAAAAAAGCTGCTGAGGCTCGCAAAAGACAAAAAATCATTGACGTTAAAGAGATTAAATTGCGCCCCAATATTGATGTGCATGATTATGACGTTAAAATGCGCTCCGTAAAAAAATTCCTTGAAGAAGGCGATAAGGTGAAAATCACTATGCGTTTTAGAGGTCGTGAAATGGCGCACCAAGAATTGGGCTTAAACCTATTGCTAAAAGTTCGTGATGAAATGGAGCCAATTTCAAAAGTTGAAAGCACTCCACGATCTGAGGGTCGTCAAATGGTTATGGTGCTTTCGTCTAATATATAATTATTTTTTGGCTATTATACAACACTGTCACTCTGAGCGTAGCGAAGAGTCTAAGATCCTTCACTAACGTTCAGGATGACAGTGAGTGCTGATTTTGTTGTATTGACAAATTCGCATAAAACATAAAAACTCAAATTGCCTTCTTCTGGGGCGCTCAAGCGAATCGCATTTTTTTAGCGAAGGCGCGCATCTCCAGCCTATATTATTAAAGGGTTTGCGATGTTAGAGAAAACACTATTAAAAAATAGCTGGAAAATTGAATTTTTTGCCACCATGAAATTGGCATGGCCTTTAATCATTGCGCAATTAGCTGGCATATTATTATTCACTACCGACGTTATTATGATGGGCTGGCTTGGAGCAAAATATTTAGCAGCTGGCACGCTAGCGACTGCCATTTTACACCCTTTATTTATTGGCTCAATCGGAATTGTATCAGCAACTTCGCCACTTATTGCGCAAGCGATTGGTGCAAAAAGAATAAGAGATGTGCGGCGCATTGTGCGGCAAGGCTTTTGGGTTGCATTTGTACTTACTCTAATAATCACGCCAATATTTTTTAATGCTGAAAGAATATTTTTATTATTGGGACAAGACCCTGAAATTAGCGCAATGGCGCAAACCTATATATATTTTGCCGCAGGGGTTGCGCTACCGGGTTTAATGTTTATTTCTTTACGCTCGCTATTGCATGTAAGAGGGGCGGCAGTTGCAGTTCTTATTATCACTATTTTTGGCATATTTGTTAATGCGCTTGGCAATTACGCACTAATGTTTGGCAATTTTGGTTTCCCAAGATTAGAACTTGCAGGGGCAGGCATCTCTACAACTTTTGTAAATTTAGTAATGTTTGTGCTAATTCTTGCCTATGTGCTTATCCATAAAAAATTTAGACGCTTCAATGTGCTTTATCGCCTGTTCAAGCCCGATTGGGAAAGATTTATTGAACTTTTTAAATTGGGCACGCCCATTGGCCTAACAATAATGTCTGAAATTGGCATGTTCTCTGTTGCAGTTATTATGATGGGCTGGCTTGGCACAAACGAAGTTGCCGCCCATGCAGTAGCACTACAATGTGCAGCCATTGCCTTTATGATCCCTTTAGGTCTATCCCAAGCAACCATTGTTAGAGTTGGGCTTTTTGCTGGCGCTAATAATCATTTAGCGATAAAGCGAGCTGGCTGGATATCATTTATTATTGCTATGATATTTATGTCCTTTAGTGCTTTAGTGTTTATTCTTATCCCAGACAGATTAGTATATTTATTTTTAGACCCCAAGAACCTTGAAAATACAAGTGTGATTTTATTAGCTATTTCATTTTTGGGAATTGCCGCTTTATTTCAATTTGTTGATGGGGCGCAGGTGATAATGGCATCCGCTCTTCGTGGTCTTAGCGATACGTTCATACCAATGATCCTATCATTTTTTGGCTATTGGGTAATTGGAATTGGAATTGCCTATTATGCAGCATGTAATCTTGAAATGCGTGGTGTTGGTGTGTGGCTTGGTTTGGCGGCAGGATTAGGGTTTGTTGCCATTGTGCTAACTATTCGCTTTATAATGCGAGAGAGATTGGGTCTGCTTAAAATTAAATAACTTAAGCTAATAAATTACCAATTCCCTGAAAAACAATCCAAGCACCGACTGAAATAACTATTGCAGAAAATATATAATTTAGACCATTAGTGCTTTTTCCAAGCAATTTGCCTGCCCCAATGCCAACTAAACCGCCTAAAAGCCCGCCAAAAATAAAAAAGCCAGCAATGCCCCAATCAACCAAACCTGAAACTGCATAATTTGTAGCAGTTGTTGCGCCAAATGCCGCAACTGCAACTAAAGACGTGCCCATTGCATAACGAAGTGGCATTCCTGTTGCTAACATTAAGGCCGGAACGATTAAAAACCCGCCGCCTATGCCAAAAAACCCAGATAAAAGACCAACGCCAAAACCTATTGGAACAAGTCTTAATAGTAGATGTTTGGCATTTTCTTTGGTAAGCAAAACATCACGATTTCCGCTACTTGCCTGTCTAAAAAACATTGATATGCCAATGACAATCATTAATAGACCAAACAGAAATAATAATTGTTGGCCATCTATAGTTTTGGCAATGGAAGACCCTACAAACGCTCCGAAAACCCCAGATATGGCAAAAAACATTACGCAACGCCATTTAACAAAACCTGCTCGCCAATGGGGAATAAGATTAATAAGGGCAGTTAGTGAAACGGCAAGTGCTGCCGTTCCTAATGCCTGATGAGGTGAAGAAACCCCAACCACATAAATCAATAATGGCACTGCTAAAATTGAGCCACCCCCACCAACTAAGGCTAGGATAAAGCCAACTATTGAGCCAGAAAGAATTGATAGTAAATTTGGATCAGTAAACATAGAGGTGAATTTTCAAAATTATTCTGGGGTGCAATAAAGACGATGTAGCGTAATAATCAGCTCTTTAATACGCTCATCTGCAAGGCGATAATAAAGCATTTGCCCCTCACGACGAAACGCAATAATCCCCTCATCACGCATTTTTGCTAAGTGCTGGCTCATTGCCGATTGAGAAAGCCCTGCTATGCCAATTAGTGAGCCAGCAGGAACTTCGCCATGTTCAACAATTTTACAAAGCAATAAAAGCCGCTTGTCATTTCCTATCGCTTTAAGAATAGCACTGACCTTATGAGCACTAAGCTCAAGCTGTTTCATATCATCAATATTAAGTTCAATATTTTGCAATTTTCAAAGCCTATTTAATTTTTATGTTGCAATATTAGAAAAATCTAATATATAGGTCAAGGAAAATATTATTTATTTGGAAAGAAGATTATGAAAACAAACAAACCTACCATACAGGCGTTCTTTGATGAACCTACAAATACTATCTCTTATTTGGTTGCTGATGAGATAAGCAAAAGGGCGATGGTGATTGATCCTGTACTTAATTATGATCAAAATAGTGGTGAAGTTGATACCCTGTCGGTTGAAAATATCCTAGCTGTTGCAAAACAGAAAAACTATGACATTATTTATGTGATTGAAACCCATGCTCATGCAGATCATCTCTCTGGTGCACCTTATATTAAAGCAAAAACTGGTGCTAAAATTGGCATTGGCGAACATATCAATCAAGTGCAAAAAATCTTTAGGCCAGTTTTTAATGATGCCGACCTAAAAACTGATGGCTCAGATTTTGATATGCTTTTGGTGGAGGGTGAAGTTGTTAAGCTGGGCGAATTAGAAATAGAAATATTGTTTACACCCGGTCATACACCTGCCGATATTAGCTTAAAAATTGCTGATAATATCTTTGTTGGCGATAGCCTATTCATGCCTGATTATGGTACTGCTCGTGCTGATTTTCCGGGTGGTGATGCTAGTAAATTATATACTTCAATTCAAAAATTATTATCATATCCAGATGAAACACGGCTTTTCATGTGCCATGATTATTTACCAAAGGATCGTGAGGTCTATGAATGGGAAAGCACTGTTAAAGAACAAAAGGAAAATATTCACCTAAAGGCTACTAATAATAAAGAAGAATTTGTTGCTATGCGAGAAAAGCGAGATGCAACTCTTGCCGCTCCAAGACTTTTATTGCCCTCAATTCAGGTAAATATTCGTGCTGGGAATTTCCCAAAAGCCGAGCAAAATGGCGTTCATTATTTGAAAGTACCAGTTAAAGCCAAGCAAAATAAATCTCAAATTATAAGTTAAGAAAGAAATCAAATGTCACTTACTAATATTATGAACATGCTCACTGGCGGCTCAAACGCTGTTGAAACTATCTCAGCCTCCTCTGCGGTGCAATTTCATGGAGATAAGGATACTATCTTTGTTGATGTAAGATCGCATGGCGAAGTACAAATGTCTGGCACGATTAAGGGGGCACTTGTTGTTCCGCTTAACGAGTTAAATATACATGCAAAACCTGATGGCTCTGGAAAATTTCCAGCAGCTAATAAAAATAAGCGCATAATTTTGGTTTGTGCTTCTGGTGCTCGCTCAGGTTCTGCTGCCCGCCAACTTGCTGGTATGGGTTATGAAAATGCAAGTAATCTTTCTGGTGGCATTGGCGCTTGGCATCGTGCTGGCGGTGCAATGGGATGATGAAGCTAATTAGAATTTAGCTTATATTATTCTTGTATAAATTATTATTCTTGCATAAATTTTAATCTAGCTTTATAGAGGCTTAAGTTAATCGGACAATCTGGCTAAAGGCATGCCATGTTTGTCTAAAAAGCTACTAAATTTAAGGAAAGCAAAATGCCAAAAATGAAAACTAAGTCAGGCGCAAAAAAGCGTTTTAAGCTGACTGCTTCGGGCAAGGTAAAAGCAGGTCCTGCTGGCAAACGCCACCGCCTAATGAGCCATAATTCAAAATATATTCGTCAAAACCGTGGTACAGATATTTTATGCGATGCCGATGCGCGCACCGTTAAAAAATATATGCCATACGGCTAACTCTAACGCTTTTGAAAGGAGACTAAGATGTCCCGAGTTAAAAGAGGCGTTACAGCACACGCCCGTCATAAAAAAGTTATAAAAGCTGCAACAGGCTATTATGGTCGTCGCAAAAACACCATTCGTGTTGCAAAACAAGCAGTTGAAAAAGCTGGTCAATATGCATATCGTGATCGTCGTATTAGAAAGCGTAATTTCCGTGCCTTGTGGATACAACGTATCAATGCGGCCGCTCGCATTCATGGTCTAACTTATGCTCGATTTATTGACGGCCTTAGCAAAGCTGAGGTCGCTGTTGATCGTAAGGTACTCGCAGATCTTGCAGTACGTGAGCCAGAAGCGTTTGGCGTTCTGGTAAGCAAAGCAAAAGCCGCACTTGGTTATCTTGAAGGCGTAGAAAAAACTACTCATTCTCGCATTTTTGCTTAAATCAACTTCCCCTTGCTTGTTAAGGTCAAATTTTACCTTGCGTATTCTTAATTGAGTGCGCAAGGTTTTCTTTTAGGTAAATCAGGGTTTTCTTTTAAGTAAACATTGCCCAAAACTTAGGTATTAAAATGTCAGATATAAATCTTGAACAATTAGGCGAACAAATTCTTAGCGATATAAAGGCTGTCAAAGATAAAAATGCGCTTGAGCAATTACGAGTTGGCACACTTGGTAAAAAAGGCTCTGTTTCGGCTTTATTGTCAACATTGGGTAAAATGAGCCCTGATGAGCGCAAAATTATGGGGCCTAAAATAAATGCGCTTAAACAACAGGTCGCCAAAGAAATTGAAACACGTCAAACCGAGCTTAAAGCAATAGAGCTTGAATTGCGCTTAAAAAGCGAGAAAATTGATATTTCACTACCGCTACAACCTGCCCCAACTAGCACTGGTCGTATTCACCCTGTGAGCCAAGTTATTGATGAAATATCGGCAATTTTTTCTGGTATGGGTTTTTCTATTGCCGAAGGGCCCGATATTGAAACTGATGAGTTAAATTTCACCGCACTTAATTTCCCCCCCGATCACCCAGCCCGTGAAATGCACGATACGTTCTTTTTTGAGCCTGATGAAAATGGTGAGAGGAAACTCCTTCGCACCCACACATCACCAGTGCAAATTCGCACCATGAGGAAAGCTAATAAAAAACCAGAAGCTGACTGGATAACTTCGACAATCGAGCCGCCAATTAGAGTGATTATGCCGGGGCGCACCTATCGTTGTGATAGCGATCAAACCCACACGCCAATGTTTCATCAGGTTGAGGGTTTGGTAATTGATAAGGTCACGCATATTGGGCATTTACGTTGGGTACTCGAAGAGTTCCTCAAGAGCTTTTTTGAAGTTGATAATATTAAAATCCGTTTTCGCCCCTCGTTCTTTCCCTTTACCGAGCCTTCAATGGAAGTTGATGTGCAGTGCGATCGCTCTGGTGGTGAGATGAAAATTGGGCAAGGGACTGACTGGCTAGAAATCTTGGGTTGCGGCATGGTTCACCCAAACGTGTTGCGCAATGCTGGCTTAGACCCTGATGTCTATCAAGGTTTTGCCTTTGGCATGGGGATTGATCGTTTGGCAATGCTTAAATATGGTATGGCGGATTTACGGGCGTTTTTTGATGCTGATGTGCGCTGGATAGAGCATTATGGCTTTCGCCCGCTTGATATGCCTACGTTGTTTGGGGGCTTGAGTTCGTGATGTTACTCGCCCCCACCCCAGCCCTCCCCGCAAGGGGGAGGGAGCTTTCTTTGCGCTCACTCAAGCCAGTAATAGATACTCAGCGTCATTCCATTAAAAAACACAATCCAATGATGCTAACAGTAAGCGTATTTACTTCATGGCTGGCATCATCATTCTCTCGCTTATCATTATCACTCCCTCATTCGTCACTATGCTCTCATTCGTCATCTTCGGGCTTGACCCGAAGATCCACCTGCTGGGCTTTTTTGCAAGGTTTTCTGGATTCTCGGGTCAAGCCCGAGAATGACGAGGTTGGGTTGTTATATCTAAGTCCTCGCTGTCATTGCGAACCCCTGCAAGGGGTGTGGCAATCCAGAATCTCTAAATTTATATATAACAGCTCTAGATTGCTTCGCACTTTTTTGTGCTCACGCCGCACAAGCTGGTCTCGCAATGACGACAGAACAACCACTACCACGACAGGCACAATAATATGAAATTCACAATAAACTGGCTCAAAACCCACCTATCAACCGAT
>JAJRPR010000076.1 GCA_024280655.1 Alphaproteobacteria bacterium
ATGTTAGGGGCAGCGTTTTTTGCTACTAAAGGCATTATAATAAAATTGGCAATAATAGAAAATGTTGATGCGCTTACAACTTTAACTTGGCGTATGATAATTGCCGTGCCGTTTTTTATTATAATTGGTTATTCTGGCTATAGGGCTCGTAAAAAGAAAAATGCAAATTTTTCTATCCCAAAGGACGCTATATTAAAAACTGCACTTTTAGGTATGGTTGGTTATTATATAGCATCATATCTTGATTTTGCAGGCTTAGAGTATATTTCAGCACAATTTGATAGGC
Source organism: Alphaproteobacteria bacterium (assembly GCA_024280655.1). Lineage (GTDB taxonomy): Bacteria > Pseudomonadota > Alphaproteobacteria > Rhizobiales > Devosiaceae > S141-66. The sequence continues at coordinate 287 of JAJRPR010000076.1, forward strand.
TTATTCTTTTAACATATCCATTTTTTGTAGTATTATTTGGTGCAATTTTCTTTGGTCGTAAAGTGAGTTTTGCAATGATTGCTTCATTGTTATTATCTTATTCAGGCTTGGCTGTAATATTTTTATACGACCTTAATATTGATGGCACAGATACCATAATTGGTGCTTTATTGGTATTAGGCGCTGCCATTACTTATGCAATATATCAGCTTTTTGCAAAGCCGCTTATTGATATAATGGGCGCAAGAATATTTACCTCAATCGCTCTTAGTGCAGCAGGTTTTGCGGTAATGGTGCATTTTTCAATTACGCATCAATTTAGCGATTTAATTCTAAATGCAAATGCCATGTGGTTAATGCTAGCTATGGGCACTATCTCAATGGTAATACCAGCCTATTTAATTGCAACTTCCATTGGCATGATTGGTGCTGAGCCAACCGCTGTTATGGGTAATATTTCACCAATTATAACAATAATATTGGCAGTTTCTATTCTTGGTGACACATTTTCTTTATTTCATGCAGCTGGTGCAGTTTTAGTATTGTTAGGAATGTTCGCTTTTACATATTTTGAACGAAGAAAACCCTAAATGTGCACCACGCCTAGTGTGGATCACCCTAAATATGCAACGCTCCATCACCCAAAGCCAATGCGGCTTCTCGTACGGCTTCTGACATTGTCGGGTGCGCATGACAGGTTAGCGCTAAATCTTCAGCTGCTCCCGAAAATTCCATAAGAATAGCAATTTCATGTATTATTTCGCCAGCGCCATGCCCCAATATATGACCACCAAGCACCCTATCGGTTTTTGCGTCGGCTAAGATTTTTACAAATCCATCTGATGCTAGCATGGCCTTTGCTCGGCCATTGGCGGAGAATGGGAATTTACCAACTTTATATTCAATGCCCTCATCTTTGAGTTGCTCTTCAGTTTTTCCAACCGATGCTATTTCAGGGCTTGTATAAACAACACCCGGAATTACCCCATAATTTACATGCGCTTTTTTGCCATCTAAAATTTCGGCAAGCACCACGCCCTCTTCTGAGGCTTTATGCGCCAACATTGGCCCTTTTATCACATCACCAATGGCATAAATTCCATCAACCGAGCTTTTATAGTTATCGTTAGTTTTAATGCGCCCTTGCGCATCAAGCTCAACACCTATATTTTCAAGCCCCAACCCATTGGTAAAGGCTTTGCGCCCTATTGCCACCAAAACAATATCTGCCTTAATGGTTGAAGATGAGCCGCCTTGTGCGCCTTCAGTTGTCACAACTAGTCCATTATCAGATTTATTTACACCAGTAACTTTGGTTGATAATTTAATATCAAAGCCTTGTTTTTTAAGATTGCGCATAAAGTTTTTAGATAAGTCTTTATCCATTCCTGGCAAAATATGATCGAGATATTCAACAACAGTAACTTTTGCCCCCAAACGAGCCCAAACCGAGCCAAGCTCAAGCCCAATAACTCCAGCACCAATTACTAATAGGCTTTGCGGCACTTTTGATAATGAAAGCGCTCCAGTGCTTGAAACTACTTGTTTTTCGTCAATTTTAAGACCCGCTAAATCAGCAGAAACAGAACCAGTGGCAATAATAATATTTTTAGTTTCAATGATTTGAGGTTCGCCTTTTTCTGGCGTTACTTTAACTTTTCCTAGCGCTTCGATTGAGCCTAAGCCCTTAAAAGCGGTGATTTTATTTTTCTTAAATAAATATTCAATGCCAGAAGTATTGGCTTTAACTACGCTATCTTTATGCGCCATCATTTTATCAAGATTTACCTTAGCACCACTTACCTCAATGCCTAGATTATCAAAATTATGCGCTAATTGCTCAACCATTTCAGAGGCGTGCAACATGGCTTTTGACGGGATACAACCAATATTTAAGCACGTGCCACCAAATGTTGGCCATTGCTCAACTATAGCAACTTTCAAACCTAATTGCGCCGCACGAATAGCACAAACATAACCACCTGGCCCTGAACCAATTATTGTAATATCAAAAACATCTGCCATAAAAAAATCCTAAAATCATTTAGTTGTAAAAAATGCTATTCTAACGGCCAAGAAAATAAGTGCTAGACCTGTAATTCTATTAAACCATTTTCCTAATTTATAAAAGCCATTACGCACTTTTGGAGTGGTAAAAAAATTGAAACAAGAGTAAACCACAAGAACAACATTATAGACATTGAAAATACGTAGAAAGTTTGAAATTGCACAATAGTATTTGCACTTACTATTATGGTGAAGAGTGAGATGAAAAATAACATGGCTTTGGGGTTTAACAGGTTGGCCAAAAACCCAATGGAAAATGCTTTTATAAAGCTGATATTTTTTAGCTCTATTTTTTCATCAATATTTTTTATTTGCTTTGGCGCTTGCGCAAAAAATGCTGACAACCCTAAATATAATAAATAAGCAGCGCCTAAATATTTCATGATTGAAAAAAACAACAAAGACTGGCTGATAATAATCCCAAGCCCCAAAATAGTATATGCACCATGCACCAAAATACCGCTGGCAACTCCTAAACTAGTAAAAATAGCGCTTTTGCGTCCATGAATAATTGCTTGTCGTAACACCATAGCAAAATCAGGGCCCGGTGAAATTGCACCTATAAAAAACACGAACATTAAAGTTAGATATTCAATAAGGGGGAAGGCCATTGTTATTTTTCGCTCAATGCTAATTTCAAACTTAGGGAGGCAAAAATAGCGGCGCTTGATCTATTAAACCATTTTATAATAGATTTGCTCGAGAGTGTTTTTTCGCGTGCTAGTGCCGCAAAACTTCCATAAATAATAAATACTATAAATGTCATTGCTGTATGTGTCACGTAATTACTACCTCCGCCAGTCAGTCGCACCCTCCGTCGTCATACCGTTGAAAAACGGTATCCATTTGCACCATCAAAACATATCATAAATAGTGTTTTCCCTAGGGCTCCAACAAAAGAACAAAAATAATTGTGCACGTCGAAAGGTATAATGGATACCGTTTTTCAACGGTATGACGACGGAGCATGAGAAGAAATTACTATATCAAAAGCCTGCAAAGACAAAGAAATATCTTCTCTTGAGCGTATGTTCTTACAAATCAAGCACAAGACGTTGTGGATCTTCTAAACTTTCTTTAATACGCACCAAGAAAGTAACCGCCTCTTTACCATCAACAATGCGATGATCATAAGAAAGCGCCAAATACATCATTGGACGAATAACAACTTCTCCATCAATCGCCACTGGGCGTTGTTGGATTTTGTGCATTCCTAAAATACCAGATTGTGGCGCATTAAGAATTGGGGTAGACATAAGCGAGCCATAAACTCCGCCGTTCGAGAGCGTAAATGTGCCGCCCTGCATATCAGCCATTGATAATTTACCATCTCTTGCTGCAAGTCCTAAGCGCCCGATTTCTTTTTCAACCTCAGCAATAGACATTTGATCGGCATCACGAATAACAGGCACAACCAAACCCTTTGGTGTGCCAACTGCAACGCCAATATGAGCATATTCTTTATAAATGATATCATCGCCATCAATTTCAGCGTTTACTGCTGGGATTTCTTTTAGAGCATGAGTTACAGCTTTGGTGAAAAAGCCCATAAAACCAAGTTTTACACCATGCTTTTTCTCAAATAATTCTTTATAATTTTTGCGTAAATCCATAATAGGACCCATATCGACCTCGTTAAATGTGGTCAGCATGGCGGCGGTATTTTGTGCATCTTTTAAGCGTCTAGCGATGGTTTTGCGCAAACGTGTCATTCTCACTCGCTCTTCACGTGAGCCATCACCTTCACTTGCACTAGCAACGGGCGCACTTGCAACAGTAGCTGGCACAGGAGCGCTTGCAATTGGTGTAGGCTTTGCAGAAGCTGCCATAACGTCTTCTTTTATTATTTGCCCGTGTTTGCCAGTGCCAGTTACTTGTGCCTTATCAATATTTTTTTCTGCCATCATTTTAGCAGCAGAAGGCGTTGCAGGAGCTGCGGCGCTTGCAGGTTCTTTATTCTTGTCGCCCCCGTATCCAGTACGGGGCAGGCTGTTGGTCGCTTTCGCTTCTGCCTTAGGAGCGGCTGTAGCACCAGCCTTTATCACACCAAGCAAAGCATCAACTTCTACATTATCACCAGTTTCAGCAGAAATTGATTCTAGCACGCCAGAACTTGGTGCAGGAACTTCTATCGTAACCTTATCGGTTTCTAACTCAACTATTGGCTCATCGGCAATAACGGCCTCACCAACTTTTTTATACCAAGTGCCAATGGTAGCTTCTGTAACACTTTCACCCAGAGTGGGAACACGAATTTCAACAGACATATCTATTCCTTTATATTAGCTATATTTATTTGGCAAAAGCATCATCTAAAAATGCTTGTAATTGTGCCAGATGATTACGCATTAAACCAGTTGCAGTAGATGCTGAGGCAGGTCTTCCAATATAGCGAGGACGCTCGCCATTTCTGCCCATTTGCTCAAGTACCCATTCAACATAAGGCTGAATAAAAGCCCAAGACCCCATATTTTTAGGCTCTTCTTGACACCAAACCACTCCAGCATTTTTAAATCGAGAAAGCTCATCTAACATTGCCTTAGCGGGGAAGGGATAGAGTTGCTCAAGGCGCAATAAATAAACATCATCAATTTCTCTTTTTTCACGCTCTTCTAAGAGATCATAATAAACCTTGCCAGAACAAAGCACAACACGACGAATTTTATCATCACTTGTTAGTTTTATAGAAGTTTTAGGCTCACCGGGTGCTTCTGCATCGTCCCATAATATTCTATGAAAACAACTATCCGCTCCCATTTCAGAAAGCGCAGAGGTGGCTTTTTTATGACGAAGCAATGATTTTGGGGTCATTAAAAATAGTGGTTTTCTAAAATCACGTTTTAATTGACGACGTAAAATATGAAAATAATTTGCTGGCGTTGTGCAATTTGCTACTTGGATATTATCTTCGGCACAAAGTTGTAAATAACGCTCCATTCTAGCTGATGAATGTTCAGGCCCTTGCCCCTCATATCCATGCGGAAGCAGCAAAACCAAACCAGACATACGAAACCATTTGCGCTCACCTGATGATATGAATTGATCAATAACCACTTGTGCACCATTAACAAAATCACCAAATTGCGCTTCCCAAAGAGTAAGCGTGTTTGGCTCGGTTAGCGAATAGCCATATTCAAAACCTAAAACCGCTTCTTCTGAAAGCATTGAATTAATAACTTCATAGCGGTTTTGATCTTTTGCAACATGATTTAGCGGTGTGTAAGTTTCTTCGCTTATTTGATCATATAGAACCGAATGACGTTGTGAAAAAGTACCACGCTCACAATCTTGACCTGAAAGCCTAACGGGGTGATTTTCGCTTACTAACGTGCCAAATGCTAGCGCTTCAGCAGTTGCCCAATCGATATTTTGACCGCTATCAATGGCTTTTTTACGATTATTCATAAAGCGGTTTATGGTTTTATGTAGATTAAAATCAGCAGGGGCTGTTGTTATGCTTTGCCCAATGTCTTTTAATTTTTTCTCATCAACCCCAGTTTCACCACGACGAGCGCCGTCTTTTTCTGCTCTTTTAAGGTTTTTCCATCGCCCATCAAGCCAGTCGGTTTTACTTGGTTTATAATCATCACCAGCGGCAAATTCTATTTCAAGATTTGCCCGCCAGTCGGCTTTCATCTTATCAAATTCTTCTAAACTAATCAGACCTTCATCAATTAGCTTTTGCGAATAAATAGTTAAAGTAGTTTTATGCGCACGAATTGCTTTATACATTAGTGGCTGGGTAAATGCTGGCTCATCGCCTTCATTATGACCAAAACGGCGATAGCAAATCATATCAATAACCACAGGCTTATGAAATTTTTGCCGATATTCAGTAGCAATTTTGGCGGCATAAACCACCGCTTCAGGATCATCACCATTTACATGAAAAACAGGCGCTTCAATCATTTTAGCAACATCTGTTGGGTAAGGAGACGAGCGAGAATGAATTGGTGACGTGGTAAAGCCAATTTGATTATTTATAACAAAGTGAATTGAGCCGCCAGTTCTATGCCCTTTAAGTCCTGAAAGACCCAAACATTCAGCAATAACCCCCTGCCCAGCAAAAGCTGCATCACCATGTAATAATAATGGTATAACAGAAGTGCGCTCGCTTTGTTTTGGTTCAATAAAATGTCCGCTTTGCGCATTATGCTGATCTTGCTTGGCTCGGCATTTACCTAAAACGACAGGATCAACAATTTCAAGGTGTGATGGGTTGGCAGTTAATGATAGATGCACATTATTTTCATCAAATTTTCTATCTGAACTTGCCCCAAGATGATATTTCACATCTCCTGAGCCCTCAACATCGTCTGAATAAAAAGCACCACCCTTAAATTCATGGAACAATGCCCGATGCGGCTTGCCCATAACTTGCGTTAGAACATTGAGGCGGCCACGATGCGCCATGCCTAAAACTATATCTTTAACACCAAGCGCACCACCACGTTTTATTATTTGCTCAAGGGCTGGAATAAGACTTTCACCGCCATCAAGACCAAAGCGTTTTGTGCCTGTATATTTTACGTCAATAAATTTCTCAAAACCTTCGGCCTCAATTAATTTATTGAGAATGGCTTTCTTACCCATTTCCGTGAAATGAATTTCTTTATCTGGCCCTTCAATACGTTCTTGTATCCATGCTTTTTCTTCAGGATCTGACATATGCATAAATTTAACGCCTAATGTCGAGCAATAGGTGCGGTGTAAAATTTCTAACATTTGTGGAATGGTAGCAAATTCTAGGCCTAAATAGCCGTCAATAAAAATCTTACGCCCCATATCAGCATCAGTAAAACCATAAGATGCTGGATCTAATTCTGGTGCTGCCTCAAATTTTTTGAGTTTTAACGGATCAAGATCAGCGTGTAGATGCCCGCGCATACGATAGGCTCTAATCATCATTATTGAGTGGATACTATCTCTTGTTGCAAGCATTATATCTTGTTTAGAGCTTCTTCTATCGTCATCACTTGCTTTTTCGCTTACCGCTTTTTGAGTTTTAATAGCAATTTCGCCCCAATCCCCATCAAGAGCTGAAATTAATTCACTATCAATGCGTGGTGGCCAGTCCGATCTCCCCCAATTAGGAGCGCTAGCGCTTTTTATTACATCTTCTGGCCTGTCAGCAAGAGTTGCAAAATATTGTTGCCAACTTTCATCAACTGAATTTGGGTCTTGCTCATAAGAGGCGTATAATTCTTCAATATAACCCGCATTACCTCCATATAGGAAAGAAGTTGCAAGAAATTGTTTGTTCTCATCTTGTCGTGTCATGATTATTTAAGGCGAGAAAAACGCCTTCCTTTGTTAAGGGGAGCAAGGCTCACCTAATCGAGCTAATTTCAACCAGTTTTGCACAATATAAATTAGTAAGCCGTTAAGATTGTAGTTTAGTTAACCACTAATATTTATCCCCTTAGGGCTTTTACCAATGTTTTACCGATTTGAGCGGGCGAGCGAGAAACATTAATGCCAGCGCTTTCCATTGCTTCAATTTTATCCTCAGCGCCACCTTTACCACCAGAAATAACCGCACCAGCATGACCCATAGTACGACCCGGAGGAGCGGTAATTCCTGCAATAAAGCCTGCCATTGGTTTTGATCTGCCTTTTTTAGCTTCATCTTTGATAAATTGCGCTGCATCTTCTTCTGCTGAGCCGCCAATTTCACCGATCATCACAATAGATTTTGTTTCATCATCAGCCAAAAATAATTCTAACAGATCAATAAATTCAGTGCCCTTAACTGGATCGCCGCCAATACCAATAGCTGTTGTTTGCCCTAAACCCTCATTTGTAGTTTGAAACACCGCTTCATAAGTTAGTGTGCCTGAGCGAGAAACAATGCCAACCGAGCCTTTTGAGAAAATATTTCCGGGCATAATGCCAATTTTACATTCTTCAGGGGTTAGAATACCGGGACAGTTTGGACCAAGAAGTCGTGAGTTTGAATGTTTAAGACGCTCTTTAACATTGACCATATCAAGCACAGGAACGCCTTCGGTAATGCAGGTAATAAGCTCTATTTCAGCTTCTATTGCCTCAATAATTGCCGCCGCCGCACCAGCAGGGGGCACATAGATAACTGTTGCATTAGCACCAGTTACTTCTTTCCCCTCAGCAACAGTTGCAAAAATTGGCAACTCAGTTCCATCAAGCGCACTTGTCCATTTTGTGCCGCCCTTTTTGGGGTGTGTACCACCAACCATCTGCGTATTATAATAGGCTAATGCTTGTTCTGTATGGAAAGTTCCAGTTTTGCCAGTAAGACCCTGAACCAAAACCTTTGTGTCTTTATTTACGAGAATAGACATATATTTAATTCCTTTATTTCAGGTCTAATTTGTAGCTCTAACGGCTTTAACAATTTTTTGTGCGGCATCATCAAGATCG
>JAJRPR010000077.1 GCA_024280655.1 Alphaproteobacteria bacterium
ATCAGGTTCATTAATTCGGGCTTCAATTTGCTCTTTGATTGGCCCGCTACCAGCAATAACCAGAGTTGCTGGCCTTCCATTTGAGTTGGTAATATTTACCAAAGCATCAAGTAAAATCATAATGCCCTTCAACTGGCGTAATTCACCAATAAAGGCAAAGTCTTTAGCATCAATATTTGCTTTAACAGGTTCAAACTCACTCTCTCTTAATCCATTATGAATTACTGGGTTAAGACATTTGGGCACAGCAATTTGCGCATGAAACTCTCGTTGTGCAAATTGGCTTTCAAAAATTACAGCATCAGTTCTTAATAATAATATCTTATCCGCAAGGCGAAAAAGTTTTCCGCTAATTGATTTAGGGCTATAATGAAGAACCCCGCCATGAGGAGTATAAAGAGCAACAGATTTTTTGCTCTTTGCTATTCTTGCATTAACTGCCCCTTTAGCTCCGTGACCATGCACAACATTTACACCAAGCGAAGAAGCTAGTTTTCTTACTTTCATTGGGGTCGTAATGTCTGAAATACTTAGCAATCTACTCATATCTAGCCTATGAACACCAAGCGCCAATTTTGGCTCAATTTCATTTAACAAGCCATCAGATTGTGCATTATGAAATTCGCCATCAAGCACAATGCCAACTTCATGACCAAGTTCTATAAGTCCATTTGAAAGATCTACCACATGCCTAAACAGGCCACCAATAGGTGAGCGAAGTATTTGTAAAATACGAAGTGGTGAATTAGTCAACTCGCCCCCCTCCAATCAAATATAATTAAAGCCAGCGATCAGCAATTACAATCGTATCACCCGGTAAAATTGGGAAATCAAGTTGCACAGATCCCTTGATCATTTCAGAACCTTGTCTGCGATAAATAATAACAAAAGAACGTTCAGCAGTATCGGTATATCCACCAGCTAATGCGATAGCAGCTCTTGCACTCATGCCATAAATATATGGATATTGTCCGCTTTGGGCGACCTCACCTTGAATAAAAAACGGCCTATATGTAGCAATTTCTACGGCAACATTTGGATTTCTCATATATCCGTTTGCAAGAGCTGATGAGATTTTAGCCGTTACTTGTTTTGTTGTTAAGCCTCTCACAAATAATTGCCCAACCAGCGGATAAGAGATTGTACCCCCATCGCCTACCTGAAAATTACCTGTAAGATCTTCATCTCCATATACTATTACTCGCACTTCATCACCGCTATCAAGAGTGTATGGGCCAGTGGCTTCAACTAGATAAGTATTGCCTCTAGGACTAATCGCACAAGCGCTAATACTAAGTGAGATAAAAACAATAATAATTAAACGCAACAATGACATGAATAATACCTTAACTAATAACTTGCGCCATTTGTCGCTGATTATAGTTAAGATTGTCCTTAAAAAAACTCATTTTCCTATAGATTATTCAATTTCTTAACCCCTTGCTTACTATGTTCGTTCAATAAAGGGTAAGTTTCTGGTAAAAATGGTTTGTGTAATGACTTACGAAAATGAAGTTGAAACAAGAATGGATATGGGCGCACTATTTGGCGCTATTTTTCGTAGGCTGCCTAGGATTCTTATAGTTACAGCCCTGTTTTTGGTTGGAACATATTTTTTACTAAATCTAGTGCCAGCAAAATATCGCTCATCGGCTTCAATTTTAGTTGAATCTCGGGAAAGTGTATTTACTAGAGCAAACAATGCTACCCAACCACGCCAAAGCGGTCTTGATCCATCTTATGTCCCATCACAAATTGAATTGATAAGGTCTCGCGACACACTCATGAAGGTGATTGAAAAAGAAAATCTTCGTGATGTTGCAGAATTTAATGGTGCAAACACATCCTTATTAGGAACTATCTTAGGTTTGATAAGGCCTGCTCCCAATAATCAATTATCAGATGAGCGTGTGTTATTGGCAGTTGCTAAAAATCTAAAAGTCTCTCAATTAGGTGGAAGTAGAATAATTACAATTAGCTTTTCTTCAACAGATCCTGAACTTGCTGCAAAAATTGCTAATTCAATAGCAAATATGCACATCATGTTACGGGCTGAACTCTCGGTTTCTGATACTGTTGGTGCTACAATTTGGCTTGAAGAAGAAATTAAAACCATGCGTGAGCAAGTCGCAAATGCTGAAGCAAAAGTTGCTAAATATCGCATTGATAATGATCTGTTTGTTGGAAGTAACAATACCAATGTTTTAGACCAGCAATTAACAGTTATTGCTACGCAAATATCTCAAGCTCAAGAGCGAAATAGCATTGCTCAATCAAGGGTTGATTTAATAGTGGGTTTGCTTAAACAAGGGCAATCGCTTGAGGGTGTTCCTGATGTTAGAGATTCTGTTGTTATTCAGCGCCTATCTCAAGATAAAGCTGGGTTGCAAGGTGAGAGGGCGCAACTTTTAGCAACATTATTGCCAAATCATCCAAATATTCAGGCTATTAGCGCTCAAATTTCTGAAATTGACAAGCAAATACGCATTGAAGCACGCCAAGTAGCAAATGCATTGGCCGCAGAAGCAAAAATACAAACTGGTTTAGAGCAATCACTTCGTGATGATTTGGTTCGTCTAAAGTTAGATGTGTCTGGTGCAACTCAAAGTTCTGTAATGTTAAATGAATTAGAGCGTGAAGCAAAAGCTCAAAGAGATTTGCTAAATACCTATTTATTGCGTTTTCGCGATGCTTCAGCACGCACAGATTCTACCTCCTCTTTACCAGATGTTAGAGTCGTAAGCATTGCAGCTCCTGCAATACAACCAGCATCACCAAAAAAAACCTTCATTTTATTAGCGGTTGCGATAGTTTTAGTGGTTTTTCAAATATTGCAAATTATATCAGCCGAATTTTTGTCTGGTCGTGCAATAAAAGAAATAAGAATAGCTAGATCAAGCAATGAACATAAACAGGAAATTACGCAAAACCCAGAGCCAATAAATTCAGAGCATTATGTTGCGCCTCCAATGCCTGCGAACAATTCGTCTTTTCAAGATATCTCAAACAATGATGAAAGACCAATATCAAATCTAAGGCAAAATGCAAAAAATGGTTCTATAAAAAATACTAATCTTAAACGAGATATAGAAAAACTATCAGAGCAAATAATGAATAATAAGCAACAAATTATTCTCGTTGCTAGTGTTGGGGCATCAAATGAGTCAGTTATAACAGGCTTAAGCGCAAATCTGATTAGAGGTTCAAAGAGTGTGGTTGAAATTGATGCAGGCACGCGCAAAGTTTCAACTAATATGGGCATAACCGATCTTTGTGAAGGCCTAGCTGAGTATGGAGATATTGTTCAACGCCATGCAAAGTCAAATTTTGCTATAGTAACATGGGGTCAACAGGCTAATCTAAATCGCCAATCTGATAAATGCAAAACGCTTATTTTTGCTCTAAATGAATTATTTGATACTGCAATAATAAATGTAGGGGAGGTGGGTATTGCCTCTTCAATGTCAGCATTTAGTGGGCTAGATGCGCTTATTATTTTAGTTATTGATAAAGATATGCACTATGCTTTTATAGATAATATTAAGCAAGATATTCATGCTCTTGGTCTTACCAATGTACAAATAATTGCAACTAATATTGATCAGACAAAGGTTGCTTAGGTCATAAATAAAATTTTCTTGTTTGAGAGTAAAATGAAAATAGCACAGTTTCGATATGCATTGTTAAATACTGCTTTTCAAGTCTTATCAATAAGCAAAATCACACGGCTAATTCGCAAATTTTCTACCTGCAAGGGCATTATATTTACCCTTCATCGAGTTTTACCCGATAAAGTAGCGCCATTTCAGCCAAATGCAATTTTACAAATAACCCCAAAATTCTTAGAAAATGCTATTATTAAAACAAGAGAGCTTGGTTTTGACATTGTTAGTCTTGATGAGGCGCAAAGAAGAATTTGCTCAAAACAAAAAGAAAACCCATTCGTTGTTTTTACATTTGATGACGCCTATCGTGATAATCTTACCTTTGCATTGCCAATTTTACAAAAGCATAATTGCCCGTTTACTCTTTATGTTCCAACAGCTTTTGTTGATGGCAAGGGAGAATTATGGTGGCAATTATTAGAAGATATAATTAGCAAAAATGATAATATTATCTCATCTGTTGGTGGCATAGAAACCAAAACCATAAAGCAAAAACAAAAGGCCTATGACAATCTATATTGGTTAATGCGTAAAATGGCTGAGCCTGAACGACTTAAATTGGTGCAAGCATTAGCCAAAAATCACAATATTGATTTAGATGATCATTGCCAAGACCTCATCATGAATTGGCAAGAGTTAGAGATATTTGCAAATGATCCCTTATGCACCATTGGGGCACATACGGTTCATCATTATGAATTATCCAAATTAAGTGAGAAAGAAGCGCAAAAAGAAATAAAGCTTAGTGCAGATATATTAGAGAAGAAGTTTGGCAAAAGACCAAAGCATTTTTCCTATCCTATTGGCGCAAAAAGCTCTGCTGGAGCAAATGAATATCAAATAGCCAAAAAGCTAGGCTTTCAAACTTGTGTGACTACGTTGCCGGGCGGTCTCTATTCAAAACATGAGACGCAATTAAATCATCTGCCAAGAATTTCCCTTAATGGGCTTTTTCAGAAAAAACAATATATTGAAGTTTTTTTGACTGGTGCGATTTTTGGTAGCTAGGTCAATTAGAAGCAAGAAATTCATACTTTTTTAATCATTAATTCCTTTTGTGAAGCCATTATAGGGCTAGTTTGCTCCCAATTAACACCTTCTCCATAATTTTACGCTTTTCTGGAATGGGAAATTGGTAGGACGCATATTGAGTTGGTGTTAGTTGCATTCAAGTATGTCGGGGTATACAAATGAATATGATGGTGTTTAAAGAAATATCTAGGTTAGTACCTATGTTTCTTGTTGTGCTTGCAGTTGCAATAGGCGCTCGTTTTGTTACCGATAATGGCATAAATCAAACGGCACAAAATAGTTCTGAAATAGCTAGTGCTTCTTGGGCAATTAAATTATCAAACACAATAACTAATATTGAAAATGTGCTGCAAGGTGATCAGTCCGTTACTTTAGAAGCTGCTCGTGAACTAAATCATAGCCAGCCAAAACAAATTCAAGCATATCGTATTTTTGATAAGTCAGGATTTATAAGGTTTAATAAAATAGGCAGTAAATTGCAATTTGAAAACTCTATTAATGGAGGGCGAGAATCTAGCAAATATTTTGATAGTATCACAACAGAAAACCCTTATTATGATAAAATTTCGTCAAATATAGATTTAGACATTATATATGGCTCAAATGTTATAGTTCCACTCGTAAAGGACAATAATATAATTGGCTATCTTGAAACTTTAAACATAGAATCTAATATTTTTGAAAAATTCCGCAAGCAATTTTCTGATACTAGCTTTAGATTTATAATTTTAATGTTAGCGGCATTTTTGCTTCCCGCAATTCTTTATTTGCGTCGCACGGCACAACTTGATCGAACTTCTAAACGTCTTCGTCATAATGCTGAATATGACGATTTAACAGGTGCATTAAATCGCGGTGCATTTACTAAATTCATGGACAAAGAGCTAAATGTTGCTTCTGAAAGAGGTTATTCTATAGCAATTCACTTTATAGATTTAGATAGGTTTAAAGAGATTAATGATACTAAAGGGCACGAAACTGGAGATAAAATATTAAACAAAACAGCAAAAAACTTACAGAAATTGCTTGCCCCACGTGACAGGCTTGCGAGATTGGGAGGCGATGAATTTGTAATCTTCCAGCCATATTTTATTGGTTCTTCAAGTAAGGCAACGCAGTTAGCAAATGAAATTGTTGAGGTGCTAAAAAAGCCATTTATTGTTGATAATACTAATATTCAAATTGGAGCATCTGTTGGCACATCGCATTTCCCACGTGATGGCAAACAGATAGATGAATTACTGCGCACTGCTGACCTTGCATTATATAAGGCAAAGGAAATGGGTCGTTCTCGTGCTTTAGAATTTGATATTTCTATGGAAACAGATCGTCAATCTCGTCAAGCGATTGAGCAATTATTACGAACTGCTCTTGCAAGCGACAGATTTTATCTCAATTATCAGCCTTTCTATGACATGAAAACCAGTAAATTACGTGGTTTTGAGGCATTGCTACGTATCAAGGATAATGCTGGCACACCAATTTCACCAGAGATTTTTATACCGATTGCAGAAGATATTGGCATTATAGGAGAAATTGGCGAGTGGGTGTTACGAGAATCTTGCAAAACTGCTATAGATTGGCCAAAGGATATGACTATATCTGTAAATCTTTCGCCAGATCAATTCCAAACCCATAATATGCCAAGTTTGGTGCAAGAGGTTTTGAACTCAACAGGTCTAGCGTCAAGCCAATTAGAGTTGGAAGTCACCGAAGGGCTGCTGATAACTGATTCTGATAAAGTTCTATCAGAACTTAAATTAATCAAAAAACTTGGTGTATCCATTGCTCTTGATGATTTTGGCACTGGTTATTCATCGCTTAGCTATTTATGGCAGTTCCCATTTGACAAACTCAAGGTAGATAAATCATTTATCAATACGCTAAACGTTGCTGGTTCAAAATCACAAGAAATTCTCTCAACCATTGTAGCACTTGGCAAAATATTAGATATGAAAGTTACTGCCGAAGGGGTTGAAACAGAAAAACAAGCGGAACTATTACGCTCCTTAAATTGTGATTTGGTACAGGGATATTTATTCTCCCGCCCACTTGATTTGGTAGATGTAGCTGCCGAGCTTATAAAGCAAGTAGATACAAGAAAAATGTCGAAATCAAATGACAGTCCTAAGCAATTAGCTCCCATAAGAGCAACGATATAATAATCAATCAGGCCTAGCCATCCATTTTATCAAAATACCAGCAGGAATTGCCCAAGCAAAGCCAGCTACTGCAAAATAGCTTAGCATTAGCCAAGTAGGGGCGTTGCTGAGGGTTTTTTCATATATAATAGTTGCAATGGCTGGGTAAATAATAAGCAAGCCTAACATTATAAAAAGTCCTGCTAATTTCCGATTGCGTTGGGTCAATGTTTTTACCTAAATATTATATGGTAGCGTGAGCGTATAATCAGCCTTAGCGGCGTGAGCGTATAGTAAAGCCTGCGTAGTGTGAACGCAAAGAAAAAGCAATAGCTTAGAGCAATGCAAGTAACAGCGGTATTACTAATGAGGGAAAAGAATAAACGGCGACAAGAATAAAGAAAGCAACCTAGCGAGATATATAAAATCTGGTATCATAATACCGTACATATAACCCATTGAAAAATATAAATAAAACCTTTATGCTTGACGAATTATTTAATCTCTATATATCAACACGCAGTATTAGATTTAAGTTATATAAGGAACTATTAGACATGAAGACTTTCTCGGCAACACCGAGCGATATCGACAAGAAATGGATCTTGATCGACGCAACAGGTCTGGTTGTTGGTCGTCTTGCTAGCGTCATTGCTTATCGCTTACGTGGCAAACACCTACCAACCTTTACCCCACACATGGACACTGGTGACAATATTGTTGTTATCAATGCTGATAAAATACACTTAACAGGTAAAAAACTTGATCAGCGTAAGTTTTATTGGCACACAGGCTATCCGGGTGGAATTAAAGACAGAACTCAACGTCAAATCCTTGAAGGCAAGTTCCCTGAAAGAATTTTGCAAAACGCTATTCGTCGTATGATGCCCGGTGGCCCACTAAGCCGCCAACAGCTCAAGAATTTACGTGTTTATGCTGGAACAGAACATCCCCACGAAGCGCAACAGCCAGAAGTGCTAGATGTTGCATCAATGAACTCTAAAAATGTTAGGGCGAAATAATTATGTCTGAAACAATTAATTCTCTTGAAGAGCTAGCTAATGTTAAAACAGTAGAAGTTGAAGCTCCCGTATATGTACAAAAACTAGATAAATATGGCCGTGCCTATGCAACTGGCAAACGTAAAGACGCAGTTGCTCGTGTTTGGATTAAGCCGGGTAACGGCAAAGTAACGATTAATGGCAGAGATTATCAGAAGTATTTTGCCCGTCCTGTATTGCAAATGGTGCTTCGTCAACCAACAGAAGCAGCTGAGCGCAAAGATCAATATGATATTGTTGCAACTGTTTCTGGTGGTGGTCTATCAGGTCAAGCTGGTGCGGTGCGTCACGGCATTTCAAAAGCCCTAACATATTTTGAGCCAGAGCTTCGTGCAGTGCTTAAAAAGGGTGGTTTTCTTACTCGTGATAGTCGTGTTGTTGAACGTAAGAAATACGGTAGAGCAAAAGCCCGTAAGTCATTCCAGTTTTCAAAACGCTAATTGCTATTTTATACAATTTTACAAGGGTCGGGCAACCGACCCTTTTTTTGTTTAAAATGAAATACAAAAGGGCTACAAGCTCTGGTGTCATCCTGAACGGCAGTGAAGGATCTTATCTGCATCGTAAGATTCTTCGCATGTGCTCAGAATGACATTTAGCTCTATTAAAAAACACATTTTCAGTTTAAGTAAAGATAGTGAAGATTTTTTGATAGAGCATAAAATGAAAACAATTCTAATTGTTACTGACGCTTATTATCCGCAAGTCAACGGTGTGGTGCGTGCCTTGGATAAATTGGCGCAAGAAATGCGAGCAAAAGGCTATAATGTAGAATTTTTAGAGCCTTCACAATTTACGACTTTTGCAATGCCGACATATAAAGAAATCAGATTATCTTTAACTATCCCAAGCATAGTAAAGGCAAAAATTAAAGCGATTAATCCTAACGCAATTCATATTGCAACAGAAGGGCCGCTTGGGGCGATGGCTCGCCATTATTGCAACAAGAGGCATATTCCCTTCTCAACCTCTTTTCATACGCAATATCCTGAATATATCCGTGCCAGAGCGCCCGTTCCTTGGCGCTGGACTTATGCCTATTTTCGCCGCTTCCACTCGTCCGCAAAATATTGCTTAGTATCTTCAAAAACAGTTGCTAATCGCTTGCGAAAGCGAGGTTTCAAAAACACTGTTGATTGGTCGCTTGGTGTTGATCTTGATGTTTTTAACCCCTCTTTTAGAGATGAAAAATCACCTAAATTTAACCTGCCCAAACCAATATACCTATTTGTAGGGCGTATCGCAGTTGAAAAAAACATAGAAGCCTTTTTAAGCTTAAAATTAGATGGAACAAAACTTGTTGTTGGTTCAGGCCCACAACTTGAAGAATTCAAGATAAAATATCCTGATGTGGTTTGTGTAGGGAATAAAAGCGGGGAAGAATTATCAAGCTATTATGCAAGTGCTGATTGTTTTGTCTTTCCCTCACGCACCGATACATTCGGTCTTGTTTTGCTTGAAGCAATGGCAAGTGGCTTGCCAGTTGCCGCCTATCCAGTGCAAGGGCCACTTGATGTAATTGCTGATTCTGGCGCTGGGGTCATGGATGAGGATTTACAAAAAGCAGCGCAAGAAGCAGTTAAAATCTCCCGCAAAAAATGTAGAGAATACGCTTCTAAATTTACATGGGCTGCCAGTGCAGATATTTTCCTTAAACATTTGCCCGCAACTAATGAAAGCAAATAAACTAGAATTGCTATTATTTCTTAAAATCCTTTATCACTCTTTTTATATGCTTAATTGCAATTTCAGTTCCTTTTTCCGCATT
This sequence comes from Alphaproteobacteria bacterium, assembly GCA_024280655.1. Classification (GTDB taxonomy): domain Bacteria; phylum Pseudomonadota; class Alphaproteobacteria; order Rhizobiales; family Devosiaceae; genus S141-66. The sequence goes on from JAJRPR010000077.1 coordinate 9,668, forward strand.
AAGTTTTTTCGCAATTTTGCTAGCATTCTCTTTGTAATCTTTGTTTGTTTTTAAGTCATTAAGGGCATAAACTAATTTTTCTGGTGTTAGTTTTCGTAAATTCACAGGTTCTGGTCCACAACCAAGCTCAAACACTCTTTGCCCCCAAAAAGGTTGATCCACCGCTTGTGGCAAAATAAAGCTTGGGCATGTAGCATAAAGACCAGCAGCAGTTGTGCCCGCACCTCCATGATGAATAACAGCACTTACACATTTAAATAACTTATCATGCGGGGCGTTGTTTATTACAAAAATATTTTCAGATATTCTATCAGCTTTAAGTCCACCCCAGCCGCTAGATATAATTGCCCGACCTCCCCATACATCAAGAGATTTTTTTATGATTTTGCTGTTTTCTGTTGCTCCAAATGGCATAGACCCAAAACCAATATAAATTGGCTTTTCTCCAGCATCTAAAAATTCCTGAAGCTCTTTAGATGGTTTCCAACCACTATTATCCTCTAATCGCCAAAATCCTGTAACAATTGCAGTTTTGGGCCAATCATGTGGCTTTGCAGAAACATTGGGTGAATAGGCATATAATGTAGTTAAATATTTCCCCTGAGCATCTTTAGAAAAACCGCCGCCTCTACGCGGTTTTAATTCCATTAATTCTTTTCTCAGCTTATCCCTTGGAAGGTCATAATAAACCTGCTGAACACTTGCCCCCGCATAAGTTAGTCGATTTAGAATAGATCCCAAATCTGGTCCAGAATAAATATGAATAGGAAATTCTGATGTCGCATTAAGGGGTTGCAAAGCCGTCACAATTGCGGGGATATCTAAGGCTTCTGCCATATCAATACCAGAAGATGTATTAATATTTACAATGATTGCATCTGCATTTTGCACCATAACCCAAGCTTTTCGTGCCGCTGTTTCAATAATACCCTGCCCCTGAGTAAGTAAATGAGGTAGATTAAGCAGATTGTTTTCATATATGGTTTTATCAAAAGAGGGCTGAGTTACATAAGATTTAATGCTATTGCCAAGATTAAAAAACTCAACATTATAACTTTCAATAAGACCTTCAAAGTCAGAGGAAGCACCAAGAACCACGTCAAAGCCATGTTTTTTTAAGGCTCTGGCTAAAGCAATATAGGGCAAAACATCGCCCAAAGTTCCAATGGTGGCTATCGCAATACGCTTTGGCATATTATATTCCAACATTTAGGGTTCGCTATGATTAATTGCGCCATTTACAAAGTTAAAATAGACAATTACAAGCATTTATAAATAGATAGTCATAAAATGAACTAAGTCAATATGAGGGCAAAATAGATGAAACTGGTAAAAGCAGCATTACTTGGCGCTTCGGGTTATACAGGGGCCGATTTATTGCGTCTTGGTATTAATCACCCAAATCTAAAATTTGTGGAGCTAACTGCCAATACTCATGCTGGTAAAGCAATGGGTGAAGTGTTCCCTCATCTTAGTAATGCCAACCTGCCAGATTTAGTAACCAATGATGAAGTGAATTGGTCTGAAATTGATGTGGTTTTTTGTGGCCTGCCACATGGCACAAGCCAAAAAATAATCCAAAAGATTTTAAGCATATCGCCTAAAACCCGTATCATCGATATGTCAGCAGATTATCGCCTAACAGATATTGAACTTTATCAACAAACATATGGCGATGAGCATATAGCACCTAAATTACAAAAAAAAGCCGCTTACGGTCTAAGCGAGCATAATAGAGAGGCGATTAAAACTGCCCCGATCATTGCCTGTCCGGGGTGTTATCCAACCGCAACTTTGCTCGCTCTATTGCCGCTGCTTAAATCAGGCGTAATTTCTAGTGATGATATAATCATAGATGCGAAATCTGGTGTAACAGGAGCGGGCAGGGGCTTAAAACAAAATATGCTTATGGCAGAAGCAGGCGAAAGTGTTTCGCCATACGCTGTTGGCGTACATCGCCATGCACCAGAAATTGATCAAGAGCTAAGCAAAATATCAGGCAAAAATATAGTGGTGAATTTCACACCGCACCTTATTCCCATGTCACGAGGTGAATTAATCACGGCGCATGTAAAATTAGATAATGGTTCTAACATCAATGATTTAAGAGCAACATTAGAGAAAGCTTATAAAGATGAGCCATTTATCAAATTATTAGATGAGGGCAAAATGCCAGCAACTGGTCATGTAAGAGGTTCAAACTTTTGCCATATAAATGTCTTTGAAGATAGAATAAAGGGACGTGCGATTGTCATTGCGGTGATAGATAATTTGGTTAAAGGTAGCGCAGGGCAAGCATTGCAAAATTTCAACATTGCCTTTGGCTTTGATGAGAATGCCGCACTACAACAAATGCCGTTATTTCCATAAAAGAGAGATAAAATGTCAGATATTGAATTTCCAAAAGCATTGCTTGCAATGCGTCCAAAAAAAGAACGATGAAATATTATTAAAGAGAGAGATTATGAGTGATATTGAATTTCATCGCATCAAGAGACTTCCGCCCTACGTGTTTGAGCATATCAATCCGATAAAGGCAAAAGCTCGTGCGGCTGGCGTTGATATTATTGATCTCGGCATGGGCAATCCAGACCTGCCAACCCCAAAACATATTGTGCAAAAATTGCAAGAAACCGTAATGGATCCTCGCACCCATCGCTATTCCGCATCAAAGGGAATTCCGGGTTTACGCAAAGCCCAAGCGGCATATTATCAGCGTCGTTTTGGCGTGAAGCTAAATCCTGATACGCAAGTGGTGGCAACGCTAGGATCAAAAGAGGGCTTTGCCAATATGGCGCAGGCAATCACCGCGCCCGGTGATGTCGTGCTAGTTCCCAACCCAACCTACCCGATACACTCGTTTGGTTTTATAATGTCAGGCGGTGCAGTTCGATCAATGCCTGCTGAGCCGAACGATAATTTTTTAGCGGTGCTAGATAGGGCAGTGCGCCATTCTATACCAAAACCCATTGCGCTTATTCTAAATTATCCAGCCAACCCAACTGCCTATGTTGCTGATATTGAATGGTATAAAGAGGTCGTCAAATATTGTAAAAAACACGATATTTTTATTCTATCCGATCTTGCCTATGCTGAAATTTATTTTGATGATAATCCACCTTGCTCGGTGCTTGAGGTTGAGGGGGCGATTGATATTGCGGTAGAATTTACCTCTTTGTCAAAAACCTACTCCATGCCGGGTTGGCGAGTAGGTTTTGCGGTTGGCAATGAGAGATTGATTTCAGCCCTATCAAGGGTAAAATCCTACCTAGATTACGGAGCGTTCACCCCAGTACAAGTCGCCGCAACCGCCGCCCTTAACGGATCAGATGATTGCATAAAAGAAATGCGCCAAACCTATCATACTAGAAGAGATGTTTTGGTAAAGAGTTTTGCACGAGCAGGTTGGGATATCCCAGCACCAAAAGCCACAATGTTCGCATGGATTCCAATTCCAAAACAATTCGCACATCTAGGCTCATTAGAATTCGCTAAACTATTGATAGAAAAAGCAGAAGTAGGCGTTGCACCGGGAGTAGGTTTTGGCGAATATGGCGATAATCACGTAAGAATTGCGCTGGTAGAAAACGAACAAAGAATCCGCCAAGCGGCAAGGAATATCAAAAAATTTTTAGCTACTGGCAAAGGGCAGAGCAATGTTTGAGGTTGCAATTAAGTTAAATCCAGCGCCTAACCCTATTCTTATAAGTCAGATATTGCTCGCCAAATAATTTCTCCAACGCTTGCTCCTCTGGCTCGATTTGAAACTTATTCATATAATTGATGAACCAGACAATCAGGGCGAGAGAAAAAAGATTGCCCAAAAACAGCCCCCAGCCGATTAGAATTAACAGGTCGGCGAGATAAATTGGGTTGCGTGAGTAGGAATATAGGCCAGTGGTGACGAGGGCAGATGTGGTTTCTGGTTTCATCGGGTTGATGGTTGTTTTTTCACTCGAGAACAGCATGGCCGAGTGAAACATCACGAGCAGGCCAGCAGAAATAAAAATTAATAAAGTGACATATTTGAACTGTAACAAAAACATAATCGGCGGCGTTATCATCGTCAGACCCCACATGGCTACTGCGGTTATCAATACCAGCGCTGGGGGAGGGATTTTTAGCTCTAAGTTTGACATTATTCGTCCTTAAAATGTTCCTTAGCAAAGGCGATGAATTTATCGCCCCGCTCTTCAAAATTTCTAAATTGATTATAGCTTGGCGCACCGGGAGATAGAATAATTACATCGAAACGTGATCTACGTGAAGCAAGGGCGTTCATTGCTATTTCTAAATTTTCAGCTTCAAGCACTTCAATTTGCGGAGCATTTGCGTATGTGCTAGAGGCCAGCCTATCGCCAGTCACTGGTAGGCAAATAAGAATTTCAACCGAACTTTGAGCCAATTTTTTTGCTAATTGGGTATAATCTTGTTGGCGCTCATGCCCACCTGCAATTAGCGCTATTGGCATATTCTTATAGGCATTAATCGCCGCTAATGTTGCCTCTGGAGTTGTTGAAATACTATCATCAACAAATAACATATTGCCAATTTTATGTTCTTCAAGGCGATGGGCAAGCGGAGTGAAATCTTTTATTGCCGCTAAAATATCTGCATCATTTGCCCCAACAGCCAAAGCTAATTGCGCTGCTAATTTTGCATTATCAATATTATGATCACCCTTTAGAGCTGAATCTCGTGCCGCCTCGCTTATTTTATTACTCAAATCATTGCCTAATGGCGGCAACAAACGAGATCTATCACCCAATGCTTTTAGTGCTAATTCATTATCTATTGCACCAACTCCAAGCGCTACGGGAAATAGACTATCTCGCTCAATAAGGTTTAATTTATCAGCATAATAATGCTTCAGATCACGATGCCAGTCGGTATGTTCAGGTGAGAGATTTGTTATGGCCGCAAAATCTGGTTCAAAAGCAATGTCAGCTGTGTGATATGAAGAAAGCTCAAATATTATTATTTCATTTTTATTGGCAACATCTATTGGCGCAACTCCAATATTACCAGCAAGGCCAACGTCTTTTTTAGCGGCTTTTAACATGAGATAAAGCAGAGTTGCAGTGGTAGATTTGCCCTTTGTGCCAGTAATAGCAATTACTTTGCTATTTTTGCGATAATGATGCGCCCAAAGGTTCAGATTTGAAGTGACAATTATTCCCGCCTCTCGAGCCATAAGAAAAATTGGCCGATAGCGAGAAACTCCGGGGCTTTTTATAATTGTAGCAAATTTTTTATTTTCAATAGCATTAGTTAGATCAGATGGTTTTATTATTTCGCTATCATCAACTTTAATAGCGCCGCTATCTGCCGTTACATATATTTTCGTATTTGGGTAATTTTGTTGAAGGAATTTGCGAGTTGATTGCGCTTCAATGCCAGCACCATAAAGCAAAATAGGTTTTGAAAAATCAATATTGCTTGTCTGGTTTTCATTTGGCATATGGCATTACCTTTTGCTCAATAGATTTTGGAATTAAATGCACATTACTATCTTTCATTAGATCGCTCAATGCTTGTTGTAATTTTTTTGTACCATAAAAATCTATTATATCAGCGCTTAATTTTGAAATTATTATATCGTTCTGATATTGCTCATTCTTGCTAAGCGCATAAATCATAGCAGCCGCTTCCAAAATTTCACCAACACATTCCCAAGGCTTGTGCCCTTTAAGCCCAGTTAATTCACGATAGGCACTTTCATTTTTTTCAACATTAAGCAAATTATGTCCAAAAATATCATTGAGGCGATTTTTGTCCATATTGGGCGCAAGAATTAAAAAGGTGAAATGACATTTTGGACAATTAGTACACCAAAGACTACCATCATGCCCAGTTAGTTTGAAATTTTGGTTGCAGCTAGAAAACACTTCATCAAAGCGGTTTTCTCTGGCAAAGATTTCAGCGATTTTTACTTCTGAAAACGGGCGTAAAAGCGAGAAATATTGCAATTCACCACCCGTTGCATCACTAATTACATTGCTAAACATTTTCTCAAAATCAAAAGATTTAGAATATTGATGATTTACTTCACGGCCATCAAATTCAATATTACCCTCGCTTGCTGAACGCTCATTTGAAAGGGCGATATATTTATAATCATAAAGCACAGCGCATAAAGTTGCGATAATAGAATTTATGGCAGTTGATGGGACATGGCCATTATAAAAATTTGACTGTTCGCTTAGCCTAATCATTTCTTTGTCTAAAATGCGCTTTACATAAATTGGCTGGCGCTCAATCTTATCAATAGAAGAAATAATTGGCCCTTTAGGATTAACCGCAAAGGGTGTGAAATCCAATTTTGCTTTCTCTAATAATTGCACTGAAACAAGCGAATCTTTGCCGCCGCCAATGGGTAATAATATTCTACTCCTTAGTTTAAGTGGCTTTTCTTTTTGTTGATTATTTATATTGGCACTAAGTTTTATTTTGCCATAGCGTTTGAGATTATTGCGAGCAAAAAACTCACCCAAACCATTTTCATAGACATCAAGCACCAATTTTTGCTCATCTTGGCTAAGCGATAAATCGCTAGCATCTATTTCATAAGGGGCAAGTAATTTATAATAGCTCACGCCTAAAATGCAGGCCGCCAAAAAAAGAAGTCGTTCAAAGCTATGTGCGCTTAATGTTTTTGAATTTATTCCATTTGGGAATTGTAGTTTTTCCTCAAAATGTAATTCGCCCAAAGAATATGGGAAAATAATTTCCAAACCATTGGTGTTAATTATTGGTCTATGAATTTTGAAAGCTAAATCACTCATATATAAATTTCTAATAAAGGGTCATTCTTAGGCGCATTGTAATATCTTCACCGATTCTTTGATAGCCATATTCACGCATGGTACAAGAAAATTTCTTTCCTATCTTTTCAATAGAGAAAAGATTATATCGTGCGGGGCCTTTTTCCGATAGAGAATGGGCAGATGCTGAGGTAACGCCAATTACTGGAACTTCACTTCCTGAAATATCACTTGCTAACCCTTTGATGGAATTTACGGTTGAGCGATGCGTGTGTCCGTGTAAAATTAACTCAGCACCAGATTCCTCAATAACATCTCGAAATAGCTTTGCGCCCCTCAAGCCTTTTTTGACCTTATTGGCTTCTTCTTCAAATGGAGGGTGGTGGATTGTAACAATCCTAAAATAGCCAGCCTTTTTTGTAAGCTCTAATGATATAGCTAATCTTTTTGCTTGGGCTTCGTCAAATTTGCCAGAAGCAAAAAATGGCAAGGTGGGAACAGCAGAATTACAATTTATAATTGCGACATTATTAATGCGGCGCACAAAAGGGTAGGGCGCTTTTTCAATCATTTCCCCTTTGATATAATTGCCCATTGCTTGTTCAAATTTTTCTAATGAGCCAGCAATATAAGCATCGTGATTACCCGCAATAGCGCAGATTTTTTTAGAGCTCCCAAGAGCCTTTATCCAATTAGCTGCTTGCCCAAATTCTTTATTAGTTGAGAGATTTACCAAATCACCAGTGATGGTAATTAAATCAGGATTTTTTTGTTTTATATGTTTAACAAGGTTTGAAAGCGTATCGGTTTGCATATTTTTGTTGCGATTAAGCTTCCAATTAGCAAATCCTGTTATGCGTTTTGAAAATAACTCAGGCAACGAAACAGGTGGCAATGGGCTAAGATGAATATCAGAAATGTGAGCAATTGAAATCATGCCTAGCTATTGGCACGAAAAATGCGCTAAGAAAATGTCTTAAATCAATATTTTTAGATTTTTCAAAGATTTTAGGAAATATATTTAATGAAGAATGTCTTTTGGGCAAAGTTATTAGCCAAAGTTTTTTTGTTCTTTAAGGGTATTTATGAACATCAAACTATTGGCGCTCGTGCGATATTAATTGATGGTAATAAAATCCTATTAGTGCGCCAAAGTTTGGTGCGTGGCTGGCAATTTCCCGGTGGTGGCGTTGACGTTGGTGAAGGTTTTGCAAAAACCGCAAAACGTGAGACCTTTGAAGAAACTGGCTATCAAATAAAAGGTGAAATGCAATTACATGGCGTTTTTCATAATATTGAAGCGACTAATCGTGATCATTTAGCCTTTTATATCTCTTATGATTTTGAAAAGCTAAATGAATTTAAGAAAAGCAAAGAAATAGTTGAAATAAAATGGTTCTCGATTGATGAATTGCCCGATGATTTGGCGCAAGGGGCAAAAAATAGAGTAGCTGAAATATTTAACAATGAGCCAATAAGCGATAAATGGTAAAAATAGCAATCATACTCTAGACGAATATTTATTGTAATGTTATAGCACTTATTAGGAGAACAACATGATTAGATTATTACAAAA
>JAJRPR010000078.1 GCA_024280655.1 Alphaproteobacteria bacterium
CATTAGCGTAAATCTAATTGGCTCTTTTAATTCTTCATCGCAAGCCGCAAAAGGCATGAGCGAACTTGAAGCGCTAACATCGGGGGAGAGAGGCGTTATAATCAATACTGCATCAGTTGCAGCTTATGAGGGACAAATAGGACAAGTTGCTTATGCCGCTTCTAAGGGCGGCATTGGTGGCATGACATTACCAATGGCAAGAGATCTGGCATCGCACGGAATTCGTGTGATGGCCATTGCTCCCGGTATTTTCAAAACCCCGATGGTTGAAAACCTTCCTCAAGAAGTGCAAGACGCATTAGGCGCACAAATACCTTTCCCAACACGGTTAGGAGAGCCTTCAGAATATGGCTCTCTAGTGGTGCATATTTGCGAAAATCAAATGCTAAATGGCGAAATTATTCGCCTTGATGGCGCATTTCGCATGCCGCCTAGATAGCTTTATAAAAGCACAGTGTATAGGATCAATTTCAAAAGTGCTCATTCTGGTGGCAAAGGGATATTTGGCCATTTGGATGTGACTTCTGCTTGAATTGGACGTTCAAGATAGGTAGATAAAACAACAAAGCTCTTGGTACTTCTTACTCCTGGCAAGACATATAATTGCGAAAGAAATCCTTCTAGTGCATCTGGGCTTGCTGTTCTAACCTTTAATATCACGCACGTATCGCCAGCAACAGAGTGCATTTCTTCTACTTCTGGGAATGTTCTCAAAACCATCATTCGTTGACTTTTACCCCAACCATCAGCATCTACATGCACAAATGCAAGAAACGGTTTTCCAACAGAAGCACCATCTATGGATATTGTTGTCCCCTTAATTACGCCAGATAACTTTAATCGCTTGACCCTCTCATGCACCGCTGGAGCTGAAAGACCCGCAATCTTTCCAATATCAGAATAGGTTTGGCGAGAATCCTTAATCAAAGCACTTAATATCTTTCGGTCAAAAGCATCTAGGGGTCGTACTATATGCCGTTTTTTCTGAATATCTTCTGTTTTTTCGTTCATACGCCTAATCTCTCTTTTTAACTATATTTATTCAGTATATAGTACTTTTAGCAAAAGGATATTCAGAATGCACGAAAAAATAATCAACCCGAAAATCGACATCTATCCTGCAACTCAGGATTACGTACATGCGCTAGAAATAAGTAACGTAAAACGCACACTTTTTGTCAGTGGCACAATGGGGTTAGATAAAAACGGAATAGCGCCAAAAGAAATAGACCAACAACTGGATCTGGTTTGGGCAAATCTGAGAAAGATTCTTGCAAAAGCTGACATGACTACCAGTAATATTGTGCGTGTCACAAGCTATCTAACTAAGCTAGAATTTGCTGAAAGAAACCAGAACGCACGACTAAAAGCACTGGGAGAGCGACGTGTACCTACTACCGCAATCATTGTTCAGACTTTAAACCCTGAATGGTTGATTGAGATAGAAATTATTGCGGTTTCATAGAATAAACGGCTGCTTGCTATCCTAATATTCATCAATCAAACTATTAGGTGCTTCTAAAAGGGCTTTCAACTCCTGAATAAACTGCGCCGCATCAAAGCCATCAATCACCCGATGATCAAATGAGCATGAAATATTCATCATTTTTTTGGGCACAAATTGCTCACCGTCCCACATGGAGCGAATAGCAATTTTATTGACCCCAACAATAGCGACTTCGGGGTGATTAATAATTGGGGTGGTAGCTATTGCTCCTAAATGCCCTAGCGAGCTGATTGTTATTGTCGAGCCGCTTAATTCATCACGAGTTGCTTTGCCTTTTTTTGCTACATTTGCCAAGTGAGACATTTGTTTCGCGCAATCCCATATATTTAATGTTTGTACATTTTTTACCACTGGCACAGATAAGCCAGCGCTCGTTTGCGTGGCGATGCCTAAATGAACATTACCATGTTGATAAATAATCTCTGCTTCATCATCAAAAATAGCATTAATTTGTGGGTGCATGACAACCGCTTCAACAATGGCACGCATTATAAAAGCAAGTGGGGTTAGTTTTATGCGCTGGTCAGCATATTGCTCATTTAATCTAGCACGCAAAACCTCTAACATATCGACATCAATTTCTTCAATTATTGTAATATGCGGAATTTTGGATTTGGAGAGGCTCATTTTTTCGGCGATCATGCGCCGCATACCAGTAATTTTAATCTGTTTTATATGTTTATTTTCAGAGCGTGTATTTTCTTGAAGATGTGAACTGCCTGCCAAAAAATTATCTAAGTCTTGCTGAGTAATTCGTTCACTAGGGCCTGTGCCAACAAGTTGTTGCAAATCAATATTTGCATTTAACGCCCGCTTGCGAACCGAAGGTGCGGCTTTGACTTTTTCCTTATTTGAAGGTTGGCTCACTATAGGTTGATTTTGAGGAACTATGCTTAATTGCTCAACTTGTTCATCGCCCTTTGTTTCGTTTCCTTCACCCAAAATTTCTAGCGTTACAAATGTAGCACCAATCGCAATAAAATCACCTACCTCACCACCAAGCGATATAATTTTTCCGCTAACTATTGCTGGCACTTCAACGGCAGCCTTGTCAGTCATTACAACACCTAAAATATCATCTTCCTTGACAATATCGCCAAGTTTAACATTCCACTCAGTAATTTCAGCTTCAGCAATGCCCTCACCAATATCGGGCAAAATAATAGTAAAAATCCCCATTATTTGGTCTCCATTGTATTTAATAGAGCTTTTGCCAATCGCTTAGGGCCCGGAAAATAATCCCATTCTTGAGCATGAGGATAAGGCGTGTCCCAACCAGTAATGCGAGCGATTGGCGCTTCAAGATGATAGAAGCATAATTCTTGCACAATGGCACAAAGTTCGGCACCAAAGCCTGAAGTTTTGGTTGCCTCATGCACCACCACACAGCGTCCAGTTTTTTTAACCGATCCTTCTATTGTTTTTGTATCTAATGGCAGCAATGTACGAAGATCAATTATTTCGGCATCAATATTTGCCTGCTTAGCGGCAGCTTGAGCGACATGAACCATAGTGCCATAAGCTAAAATAGTTATATCAGATCCTTGTTGCACAATGCGAGCTTTGCCTAAGGGAATTGTATAATACCCTTCATCAACATCGCTTTCCTCTTGTTTTTTCCACGAGGTAACTGGCCTATCATGATGCCCATCAAAGGGGCCATTATAAAGCCGTTTTGGCTCTAAAAATATAACTGGGTCAGGGTCTTCTATTGCAGCCAATAACAATCCCTTTGCATCAATAGGATTTGATGGAATTACGGTTTTTAGACCAGCAACATGAGTGAACAAAGCCTCAGGACTTTGAGAGTGAGTTTGCCCGCCAAAAATTCCACCCCCCGTTGGCATTCGAATAACCAATGGACAGGTAAACTGCCCTGCCGAGCGATAACGCAAGCGAGCCGCTTCACTGGCAATTTGATCATAAGCGGGATAAAAATAATCAGCAAATTGGATTTCTACAACTGGCTTGAGACCATAGGCTGCCATGCCAACCGCCGTTCCAACAATGCCAAGTTCGCTAATTGGCGTATCAAAACAACGGCTTTTGCCATATTTTTCTTGCAAGCCAGCAGTGCATCGAAACACCCCGCCAAAAAACCCGACATCTTCGCCAAACACCACCACTTTTTCATCTTTTTCCATCGCAACATCATGGGCGCTTCTTATCGCTTCAATCATTGTCATGCGTTTCATTTTAGCACCCCGCTTCTTGACGTTGTTTAACTAAGTGGGGGGGCATGGTTTCATAAACATCTTCAAAAATATTGCGTGCTGATGCGTGCGCACCTGATGTTAGTGTACCAATTTCTTCAGAGGCTTTTTGCGCCTGTTTTACCTGATCTAAAACCTGTGCCTTTTTTTGTTCATGGCGCTC
>JAJRPR010000079.1 GCA_024280655.1 Alphaproteobacteria bacterium
CCGATTTTTCAAAAACCGCTTAAGCTAGGGGCTGATTTAGTCGTCTATTCAGCAACCAAACATATTGATGGGCAGGGGCGAGCAATGGGCGGAATTATTCTTGGCTCAAAAGAAATTATAGAAGCTGATATTCATACTTTTATTCGTCAAACAGGGCCCTCAATAAGTCCATTTAATGCTTGGATTATGCTTAAAGGCTTAGAAACGCTTGAATTGCGAGTTAGAAAAATGAGCGAAAATGCTGCAAAAATTGCTGATTTTTTAGCTTTGAGCAATAGAATAGAACAATTATATTATCCATTTAATGATAAGCACCCGCAATATGAATTAGCAAAACTCCAGATGAGCAATGGCTCAACAATGGTTTCGTTTGAAGTTAAGGGAGGGCAAGAGGCGGCCTTTAGATTTGCCGATGCGTTGGCAATAATTCTGATTTCAAATAATCTTGGCGATGCTAAAACTCTTATTTCACACCCCTCAACAACTACTCATCAACGCTTTAATGAAGAAGAAAGAGCTGAGATGGGGATAAAGCGTTCTCTTTTGCGTCTATCCGTTGGGCTAGAAAATCCTGATGATTTAATTGCTGATTTAGACTTTGCACTTGATCAAATCTAATCTGTAAAAAGTTTTTTGGCATTTAATATCCGCATAATGGCGGTAAAAAAAGTAAGTGCTGCAAAAATCAGAGCAAGCATTGGGAAAATATTTGGCCATATACAAATGACAATAAAGAATAAAATTGTCTCACTTCCCTCAAGCAATCCTTCGCTAAAATAAAGTGATTTCTTATCATCTTTGGTAGTTTTAAGTTTATATTTCTCAGCTAAAATAGCATAGCCTAAAAAAGTTGCACCATTAAAATAAAACGCAACTAACAATAAAGCCCCCACAATAGCATTGGCGCTTGGGTTGCTAATAATAAATCCAAAAACTATAGCGCCATAGAATAGAAAATCGACAGAAATATCAAGATAACCGCCAAAATCTGTGCTTTTTGTTGCTCGTGCAACAGCGCCATCTAGTCCATCTGCTATTCTTGAAATAATTATAAATATTAAGCCAAGCACAAACCAACTAGCAGCGATTGAAACAGCCGCTGCCAAACCAATACTTAACCCAAATAGACTTATAGCATTGGCGCTAATTCCAGCTTTTGCAAATTGTTTTGCAATTATATTAAGATATGGATCAAAAATCTTACGCATTGCACGATCAAACATAAAATTATCCTGTTAAACTAGCTAATAAATTATAATAGACATGAACTATTATTTATAACAATGTAAATCAATAATTTTGAAATTGAAAAGAATTAAATTTTAACCAATGCAATTAAGACCAATTATTTCTTTAATCGGGCAAGTTACAGCTATTTTAGGCATTTCGATGTTGTTGCCAGCAATGGTAGATTTTGTTGCGGGCAATGATGAATGGCAAACTTTTGTGATTTCATCTCTAATTACAACGCTTTGCGGGGTTGGTCTTTGGGCTGCAAATTCTGGCGGTTCGCATGTTTTGAACCTAAAGCAGGCTTTTTTATTGACCTTTCTGATTTGGGTTGTGTTGACAATTTTTGGCTCGCTTCCCTTTATTTGGATTGAAAACGGCCTTTCTATTACTGATGCGATATTTGAATCTATGTCAGGCATAACTACAACTGGCGCAACAATTATGACCAATCTTGATGGATCAGCGCCCGGAATTTTGCTATGGCGCTCATTGTTGCAATGGTTTGGCGGGCTTGGTATTGTTGTGATGGCTATTGCTGTTTTACCAACTTTGCAAGTTGGTGGTATGCAAATGTTTAGAGCTGAAGCATTTGAAACACCAGATAAAATATTGCCGCAAGCTGCCCAAATTGCCAGCGGAATGACAGCGATTTATGTATTGCTAACTCTTGCCAGCACTGGGGCTTACTGGGCATTTGGCATGAACTTATTTGAGGCGGTGTCGCACGCTATGACAACAGTTGCAACGGGTGGGTTTTCTACACGTGACGGCGGCTTTGCGGAATTTAATTCAACCGCTCTTGATTATATCGCAATAATTTTTATGATTTTAGGGGCGCTACCATTTGCGCTTTATTTAGCGGCAGTGCAATATGGCCGTTGGAAAAAAATATTTCAAGATAGTCAAGTAAGAGTATTTCTTGGCATAGTTTTAATCGTGACATTTGCTATGATGTGGTTGCAAATTTCAAAGGAAGAATATTTTGGTGAAGAAGCGTTTCGTCATGCTTTATTTTCTGTAACCTCAATCATTACAGGCACAGGTTATGCAACGATTGATTATAGCGCATGGGGGCCGTTTGCTATGACCACCTTTTTTATAATTACCTTTATTGGTGGTTGTACAGGCTCTACTTCTTGCGGCATAAAAGTTTTTCGCTTTCAAGTATTAGCACGAGACCTTTATCAGCATGTGCGCCAAATTCTTTATCCCAATTTGGTCTATATAAAACGCTATAATGGTCGTCCATTACCAGATTCTATTTCTTCTTCTGTGCAAAGTTTTGTGTTTTTATATTTCTTGAGTTTTATTGTGCTTGCAATAGCGCTTTCTTTAACAGGGCTTGATGCGACAACTGCACTTTCAGGAGCTGCTACTGCTATCTCAAATGTTGGCCCGGGCTTGGGTGAAATTATTGGGCCAGCGGGCAATTTCTCATCTTTGCCTGATATTTCAAAATGGCTATTAGTTGCAGGAATGTTAATTGGCCGCTTAGAAATATTAATTGTTTTAGTATTATTTACTCCAAGATTTTGGCGTTAATAAATTGAATAAAATTCAATCAAAAACTGTAACCAACAAAGATGTATTGCTAATTGCTGTTCCTGCAACGCTAGCCTTTATTACCGAGCCATTAGCTGGATTGGTAGATTTAACAGTTATCGGGCGCTTGGGCGATGCAGGGCTTTTGGCAGGAGTTGTGCTTGGGGGGTTAGCTTTTTCAGCCCTTATTTCCTTGATGTTTTTCTTAAGGCTTGGCACCGCTGGACTAACCGCTCAGGCTATTGGCGCAAAACAAAAAGATGATGGGCTTATTCATTTTATACGAGCGGCAATTTTGGGGCTGGTATTTTCAATAGTATTTATTATTTTTATGCAGCCGATTATTTCTATGGCGGCAATTTTGCTTGCTCCAAGTGAAAATTCTTCTCAGCCATATCAGACATATTTTATGGTGCGAATAATTTCATCGCCGTTTGTTTTGATAAATTTTGCGCTTTTGGGTTGGTTTTATGGGCGAGCTGCGGCAACTACTGGTATGATCTTGCAACTGCTTATTCATATAGTCAATATTATCCTCTCTATTACATTTGTTTATCTGTTTAATATGGGGGTGTTTGGCGTGGCGCTGGCAACCCTAATTGGGCAAGTTGCTGCAGCTTTTGTTGGGCTTTATTTAGTGTTTAGGCATTTTGGCACTTTTGAGAAAATTAGCTCGCTCATTTCAATTTCAAGCCTATTGAACATAAAAGCAATAAAGCGGCTTTTTTCGCTCTCTAGTGATTTAATGATAAGGTCTGCGGTATTAATGTTCACCTTTGCTTGGTTCACGGCGCAAGTTTCTCGTATGGGAGATGTCATACTTGCTGCCAATGAAATATTGATTTATTTTATGTTAGTTACTGCCTATTTTTTAGATGGGCAGGCGCAAGCGGCAGAAGCTTTATGTGGCAGGGCGCTCGGGGCAAAAGACAAAGCTAATTTTATTCAAGCAATCAAACTCACTTCTTTATGGGGCTTTGGAATTGGGTGTTTATTATTATTATTTTGGCTAATATTTGGCACATATTTAATTGATTTCATGTCAACCAATGAGGCCATTCGTGAGCAAGCAAAAATCTATATTTTTGTCGCTGCCTTAACTGCGATAACTGGCGTTGGGGCATTTGTGCTTGATGGCGTAATGGCAGGGGCAACTTTAGGCTCTACCATTCGCAACGGCATGGTAGCCTCTGCCGCCATATATTTAATATCCGCAATTATTTTACAAAACCTATTTGGGCTAAATGGGCTATGGGCAGCAATGCATGTTTTCTTCCTTGCCAGAACAATAATTTTTGCTTTTGCGCTAAGAGCAAAAATGCCTAAATTATTTGAAGAATAGTTCCTTATTTTGTTTTCATAAAGAGATACTTGCTTTTTATGGCGAAACGCCCTATATTAGAGGCGAAGCCGCCAGAAAATAATTTTGAGAGTGGAATATGACACAGCGAGAACATGGACTTAAACGGCAACCAAGACTTAAACGGCAGCTAGGCCCTAAACAGCAAATAACACTTGCTAGACAAAAATTTGAAGAAATTGAATCAGCTATTCGTGCAAACACTTTAGATGGTAATTTATACTTAACTGAAGCAGTAGAAATAGGCATTCCTATAAAAATCGCTACAGGACATAAAAACCTTGTTGAGAGAATGATTAACTATAAAATAATGCCTCGTAAAACTTGGGAAAGTGCTAAAAAATCAAAAAGTCAAAAACTAACTCCGCAAAACTCTGAACGATTATTGCGTGTGTTGCGCATAGAAGAAAAAGCAAAAAATGCTTTTGGCAAAAAAGCAGGGAATGAGTGGATTGAAAGACCAACCACTGTGTTTAATGGTAAGGCGCCGATTGAAATGCTGACTAATGAATCGGGTTCTCGTGCTGTTGAATTATTTTTGAACAGAATAATGCACGGCTTTAATGCCTAACCTTTGGCGCATCACTCACAAGGATTTTGTTGACCTAAGCGGTGCTGGTGGCTTGCATGCTTCTGGTCGCTGGCATATTCAAGGCAGACCTATTGTTTATCTTGCTGAACACCCAGCCTTAGCAATGCTTGAGGTTCGTGTTAATATGGATCTTGGGGAGTATTTTCTAAAAAAATATATGATGATGAAGATAGAAATTGCTGATAATATTAAAATAGCAATATTTGATGATAATCCGTTTGATGAAATTACCTGCCAAAAACTTGGTGATGCGTGGCTAGAAAAACAGGAAACAGCCTTATGCAAGGTTCGATCAGTTGCTGCACCTCAAAGTTATAATTTTCTTCTCAATCCAATTCACAAAGATGCTAGTAAAATCAAAATCATAGATATTTTGCCATTAGTTGATGTCTAGAGATAATTAAAAACTTAAGTCTTATTTCTCAAACTGCCTAACTCTCAAACTTACTTACTCTCAAACTGATTGGGATTAAAATAATATTTGCTTGAGCAAAATTCACAAGCGACTTCTATTTCTCCGTTTTTTAGCATATTTTCTCTGTCTTTGGCTGAAAATGATTTAGCTAACATTGCTTCGATGCGTTCGGCTGAGCAAGAGCAATTATCTCTTAGTGCAGTTGGGTTAAAAATACGCACACCGCTTTCATGATAGAGCCTAAATAATAGACGCTCAGGGGATAATTGTGGATCGAGTAATTCTTCATCACCTAATGTTGATAGATGTGCTTTGGCCTCATTCCAGCTATTTTCTTGCCAGCCATTCTCTTGCCAACCATCTTCTTTATCAATATCTACATCGCCTGCTTTAGCTTGCTCTCCTTTGGGCAAATGCTGCAACAAGATACCACCAGCTCGCCAATGCGCTCGCTTTTCCCCTTTAATTGAAAGCTCGCCAACCGCTAAGCGCACCATTGTTGGGATTTGCTCTGATTGCATAAAATATTGCTCTGCAATTTCTTCAAAGCCAATATTATCAAGCGCAACAATACCTTGATAGCGCTCGGTATTTTCTCCCTGATCTATAGTCATTGCTAAATGACCTTTGCCAAGTAAATCAGCAGTGCTAATTTTCCCCTGTTCAGCTTTTTCAAGCAGTGCTTTTTCGTCAAACCGTGCATAGGCTCGCAAACTATCTGGAGCATTAAAATCAACGATTAGCATATTTAGCACCCCATCGCTTTGCGTTTGCAAAATAAGGCGACCCTCAAATTTTAGCGATTAGCTAATCAGTGCGCCAAGCACTATTGCCTCACCAAGCGCCCTAGCAATAGGCGTTGGATAATCATGCGCTAATAAGATATTATCAATGGCTTTTGAAAGCCTAACAATGCGCCCTCGGCAATCTAATTTCTCAAGCGTAAATGGTACAATTACATCATCTAGGCTTTCTTCTCTATCTAGCCCAAAATC
>JAJRPR010000080.1 GCA_024280655.1 Alphaproteobacteria bacterium
TAATAGCGGTGCTGGCGTGATTGCCGACAATGTGAACAATAGTGAGTTTATGCATCAGGTTTATACGGCGGCTGATTCTAACTATAGCGGACGTGTGACAATTCCGGTGTTATGGGACAAAAAAACAGGAACTATTGTAAGTAATGAATCTTCGGAAATCATTCGCATGTTTAACACGGCCTTTGACAATGTTGGTGCTAAGCAAGGTGACTATTACCCAAAAACCTTGCGCCCAGAAATAGATGCACTTAATGCGCGAATTTATACGACATTGAATAATGGTGTTTATAAATCTGGTTTTGCTACAACCCAAGAGTCTTACGGAGACGCTGTTATCCCTTTATTTGAAACGCTAGATTGGCTTGAAGCTATTTTATCCAACCAAAGATATTTAACAGGTGCAAATTTAACCGAAGCGGATTGGCGTTTATTTACTACACTCATTCGGTTTGACCCTGTCTATGTTGGGCATTTCAAATGCAATCTTAAACGCATAGAGGATTACCCAAATCTATCTAATTTTATCCGTGAATTATACCAACATAAAGGTGTTGCTAAGAGTGTATATATGGATCATATCAAAAACCATTATTACGCCAGTCATGATATGATTAACCCGACGGGCGTTGTTCCACTTGGGCCTGAACAAGACCTAAATATGCGTCACGATCGTTCCCGATTTTAATTTTTGTACTCTTTGGTTCAAAAATTATAGAGTTTTGCCAATCTCAACGGCCACATCAATCATGCGGTTAGAAAAACCCCATTCATTATCATACCAGCTTACTACTCGCACGAATCGCTTGCCGATAACTTTGGTTTGCGCTGGTGCAAAATTTGAGGAATGTGGATCATGATTAAAGTCAATAGAAACCTTTGCCTCTTCATCATAATCAAAAATGCCCTTTAAGCGAGAGCTATTGGCGGCATCTTTGGCTATTTGATTTATTTCATCAGTGCTTGTGTCTTTATTGGCAACAAATGATAGGTCAACCAATGAAACATTTGGAGTTGGCACACGAACTGAAGAGCCATCTAATTTGCCAATTAATTCTGGCAATACTAGACCAACAGCTTTTGCAGCTCCTGTTGAAGTTGGTATCATAGAAAGTGCTGCTGCACGGGCACGATAAAGATCGCTATGCATTCTATCAAGCGTTGGCTGATCACCAGTATAGGCATGAATTGTTGTCATGAAACCATGCTCAATCCCTACACTATCGTTTAGGATTTTAGCTAATGGAGCTAAGCAATTTGTGGTGCAAGAAGCATTGGAAATTACTAAATGATCTTTCGTAATAAGCTCATCATTCACACCCATAACAACGGTTAGATCAGCACCAGCAGAAGGCGCTGGAACTAGCACACGTTTTGCACCAGCTTCAAGGTGAAACGCCGCTTTGTCACGTGCTGAAAAAATACCAGTACATTCAAGCGCAATATCAACATCTAACTCGCCCCAAGGCAAAGCCTTTGGATCACGAATGGCAAATACTTTAATTGGCCCATTCCCAACATCAATGCTATCGCCATCAACTTTTACTTCACCATTAAATTTGCCATGCACTGAATCATAGCGAAATAAATGTGCGTTAGTTTCAACAGGCCCTAAATCATTAATCGCCACCACTTTAATATCGGTGCGACCTTCTTCAATAATGGCACGTAGGATATTTCGTCCAATACGACCAAATCCGTTAATAGCAACATTTACTGTCATGATGTTTTCCTTATAATTTTATTTAATCTGATAATTTTTGTTTTACTGCATCAACAATAGCGTTAGCGCTAATGTTAAAATGCTGATATAAGTCGCTGGCTGGGGCACTTGCGCCAAAACTATCCATTCCGATAAATATTCCATTGTCGCCAAGCAATCTATCCCAACCTTGACGAACACCAGCTTCTATGCCGATGCGAAACCTTGCGCTGCCTTTTATGCAGCGTTGATAATCTTCGTCCTGAGCATAAAATAATTCAAAACAAGGCACTGAAACTACTCGTGCTGAAATATCTTGTTTGGTTAATTCCTCATAAGCCTCAAGCGCAATAACAACTTCGGTGCCGCTAGCAAAAATAACAATATCAGCATCATTATTGCCAATGACACTATATGCGCCTTTGGCACAAAGGTTTTTCTCACTAAATTCAGATCGAATAGCTTTTGTGCCTTGACGAGAAAGTGCCAAAATTGCTGGTGCAGTTTTATCCGTTAAAGCTAATTGCCAACATTCTGCGGTTTCGCTAGCATCGCATGGGCGATAGACCTTGATATTTGGCATAGCACGAAACGAGGCTAAATGCTCAACTGGTTGGTGGGTTGGGCCATCTTCACCTACCCCAATAGAATCATGGGTCATTACGTGAATGGTACGAATTTCCATCAAGGCGGCCAAGCGAATTGCGGGGCGTGCATAATCTGAAAAAATGAAAAACCCGCCAGAATAGGGCAATAGGCCGCCATGCAACGCCATGCCGTTCATCATAGATGCCATAGCGTGTTCACGAACGCCATAATTAATAAAACGCCCTGAGCGCTCATCAGCAGAAAAATCACTCATATCTGTGGTTTTTGTAAGGTTTGAGCCTGCTAAATCGGCTGAACCACCCATAGTTTCGCTTAAAATAGGATTGATAATTTCAAGCGCCATTTGCGAACTTTTGCGAGTTGCAACATTTGGCATATCTTTGATATATTGTTTTTTCAGTTCAAGAATTGCACTTTCAAGGTCAGAACTTATATCACCACGCAAACGGCGCTTAAATTCAGCCCCTTTTTCGCCATTTAGTTTTTCGAACTGTTTTTCCCAACTAACACGTAGTTTGGTTGAGCGAAGTCCAGCCAAACGCCAAGCGTCAACAATATCTTGCGGTAAATCAAAGGGATCATTTTCCCAGCCAAGATTTTCACGAATGCCTGCTGCTTCTTGTTCTCCATAAGGGCCACCATGCGCCTTTGGTTTACCTGCCTTTGTTGGCGCACCAAAACCTGCAATAGTTTTACAAGCAATAAGAGTTGGCTTTTCGCTTTGTTTTGCGCTTGTTAGAGCTTGAGCAATTTCAACTTCATTATGGCCATCAATAGAAATGACGTTCCAGCCATAAGTCTTAAAGCGTTCTCTTTGGTCGGTGCTATCAACTAGTGAAACATGCCCATCTATTGTGATATCATTATCGTCCCATAAAACTATGAGTTTATTGAGCTTTAGATGTCCAGCTAATGAACAGGCTTCATGAGAAATACCCTCCATCAAGCAGCCATCACCAATTAGGCAATAAGTATAATGATCAACTAATTCTTGCCCAAATTCGGCTCTTAGCTTTTCTTCTGATAGTGCCATGCCAACAGCGTTAGCAATGCCCTGACCAAGTGGGCCTGTGGTTGTTTCAACCCCTTCGAGATGGCCAAATTCTGGGTGGCCAGCGGTTTTTGCTCCTAATTGGCGAAAATCTTTTAAGCCTTCAATAGTGGAGCCTTTATATCCCAACAAATAAAGCGCAGAATAGAGCAACATAGAGCCATGACCTGCTGAAAGCACAAATCTATCTCTATCAAACCAATTTGGGTTCTTGGGGTCAAATTTAAGGAATTTGGTAAAAAGTACGGTTGCAATATCAGCTGCTCCAAGCGGTAGCCCCAAATGCCCGCTTTTTGCTTTTTCAACGCAATCAAGTGATAGAATGCGAATAGCGTTTGCCATATCTTTTTGTGATTTTTTTGTTTTTTGTATCTGATTCATGTTTTGACGTCACATTTTTGTCTGTTATGTCTGATTTTTATAAGCGAACACATAGCAGGTAGGATAGTTGAGTCAATAGTTTTGAAGAGGCTTCTATAGCTAAATGTGAAGGTTTTTGTGTGTTTATATGTATAGATTCGATTGAACTATTGCCAAATCACGTTTCATTTGGCTGATTTGTACTATATCGTATACAAAAGTTTGGATTCGAAAAATTGGGTCGTTAAATGGATGATATAAATAATAATGATAGTTTAGAAATTGCCAATAAGCGTATGGAGCGGGCAATGGAACGGCTTGAAAAAAGCGTTGAGGCTTTTAGCGAGCAGGGATTAGTTTTATCTAAATTGCAAAATGATGTTACGCTACTTTCGCAGCAAAAAAACGAATATGCTATTAAATACGATCAAGTTGCAAAAAGAGAAAAAAAGCTTGATAAAACTGCTAGCGAGGTTTCCTTACGTCTTGTTGATGCAATGGAAACTATAAAGTCTGTGTTGGTGAAATAGGGATTTATTATGTCAGAAGTCAACATTGAAATTAATGGTCGCAAATATCGCATGGCGTGTGAAGACGGCCAAGAAAGTCGATTAGCGCGTTTAGGTGAGCGATTAGACAGTTTTGTTGATGGTTTTAAGGGTGAATTTGGTGAAATTGGTGATAATCGTTTGGTTGTTATGGCGGGGATTGCGGTGGTTGATGCTTTAGATGAAGCTGAAGAAAAAATTGAAAAGTTGCAACAAGAACTTGGATTAATTACCTCTCAAGGTGAAAGACTTGGCGGCGCTCATTTGGAGCTTGAAAAAAAGTTTGCAAAAAGCATATCCGATGTTGCTAGAAAAATTGAAGTAGTAGCTGATACTTTAGAGAAAACCACCAAATCTAATTCATAATATTTATTATTTCGCTTTTAATAAAATCAACCTTTGCGAAAATTCAAATAAAGCACTATATTAATATTGCTGCCTGATTTGTGATAGTCCATTCTTTAGGCCTTACGATCTTTAAGGGAGCTGTCCCTGACCAGACCCGTGGGTTTGGATATACGGTGCCCACCTATACTATAGGTTTCTTAAGATTACAGACTAAACGGTTAGGCGGCAATTTTGAAAGTTTAGATATTTGAAGAAAATAATAAATAAATCAGAATTGCGAAATAAAGCAAAAGCAAAACGTGCGGCGCTTTCTTCAAGCCTTATGCAACAAGCGGCAAATCAGGCAGTTGAAATTTTTCTACAAAATATTCCCCTTGAAAAGGTAAATGTCATTGCCGCTTATTATGCAATGAATAATGAGCTTACGATCTTGCCACTTGTTGAAAAATTATGGGCAAAGAATAAGCAAATATGTTTGCCTAGTGTGATTGAGAACAATCAACCAATGATATTTAGGGCTTGGCAAAGGGGCGATGAGCTAATTGATGGCTTGCATAATATAAAAGCACCAGATGATAATGCATTAATTTTAGTGCCTGATATTATTATTATGCCGCTGGTGGCGTTTGACAAAAAAGGCAACAGGCTTGGTTATGGCAAGGGCTATTATGATAGGACGGTTGCTGATATGAAACGAAATCCTTTATTGGTTGGATATGCATATAGCGTGCAAGAAGTTGAGAATATTGAATATGAAAGCCATGACGTGCCGCTTGATTATTTGGTCAGTGAAAAAGAAGTGAGAAAGTTTTAATGCGGATTTTATTTTTGGGCGATGTGGTTGGAAAAACAGGGCGCAAAGCTATTAGTGAAAGATTGCCCTCATTGATTGAGCAATTAGCTTTGGATTTTGTGATTATAAATGGTGAAAATGCGTCGCACGGGCGTGGGCTGACGGAAAAGCATTATAATTAATTATTGGCGGCTGGGGCTGATGTGGTAACATTAGGCGATCATGCGTGGGATCAAAAAGAAACACTTGGCTTTATCGCCAGAGAGCAAAACCTAGTGCGTCCAATAAATATGGCAAATGGAACACCAGGACGTGGTGCGACGTTGGTTGCGGCAAAAAACGGCAAGCAAGTTTTGGTGGTGCAGGGCTTGGGGCGAGTATTTATGAACCCAATAGATTGTCCATTTTTAGCAATTGAAGATGCCATAGCGCAATGCCCTCTCGGTGAAATGGCAGATGCAATAATAGTTGATTTTCACGTTGAAGCAACTTCTGAAATTCAGGCAATGGGGCATTTTTTAGATAGCAAAGCATCGCTAGTGGTCGGCACGCACACCCATATTCCAACATCAGATCAACGAATATTAAAGGGCGGCACTGGGTTAATGAGTGATGCAGGAATGTGCGGCGATTATGACAGTATTATTGGCGTTACAACAGACGAGCCGCTAAATCGGTTTCTCACTGGCGTGCCAATGGGAAGGTTTACCCCTGCGGAGGGGGAGGCAACGCTTTGTGGGGTGGTGATTGAAACTGATGATAGAAGCGGATTGTGTGAGAGCATTATGCCGCTTAGGGTTGGTGGGGTTTTGGGGCAGGTGGGGCTTTAGAGGGTGGGGATTTTTGGTATATTCTCCGTTGTCATTCTGTGCTAGCCCGTCGGCGTGAGACAAAGAAGCTACACGGAATCCAGTAGCCCGCTGTCGAGCGGGCAAAAAACTCTGTTGCGCAAAAGTAATGGGTTGTGATTGAATTTTAGAGTTTTAACGGAGCATCTTTTATGTCTGCGGCATTTCCAATCAAGACCATTGCAGGTGAAAATGCAAACCCTCGCTTTGCTAGTTCAGAATAGGTGTTGCCATTACCATCTTCTGTTTCGTAACCTGTTGCATCTTCCGTGATTGCATGTTGTTCAATTAACCCAACTTTATATTTTAACCAATCATATGATTTTGCTAATTTTTTTAAGTGTAAATCAAGTTTACTTAGTCTTTTTTTGGTAATCTTTTTTAAATCTTCATTGTTACAATCTTCTTTCATGAGTTCAAATACAATTACTCCATAAATATTGCGATCTGATAGATGCCCTGCATCATTATACATAGAAATTAGTTTTGCTAATCGGTCTAGGTCTTTAATGAATTTGGTTTTATTATTTCCCCCTAGTTTTACTTCTATTAACAAAAAGGGGGCAGATTTTTTTGAGTCTTGGTTGCTTGCTACAGTTATATCTATTCTTTTTGTGCTTTTGCGGGGGAAGCCATATTTACCACTATAAATGCGTATTGAAGATTCATTTCGACGTTCGCTTTCCTTCTGGAGTGCCAGCTTCATTTCTTCAAAAGGAGTATTATTTCCTTCAGCTTTAGGCAGTGGTCTACAACTCGCATCTATTAAAACTTTACGACCAATTCCACGCATTTGATTTTCTAATTTAACTACACGGTCATATCCTGTTAATTGCTCTGCAATTTTCACAGTGGAAATATATTCTGGTTTTATCCTTGTGTTTTCGTCAAATATTCTTTCTCCTAAGAATTTTTGACTTGTCTGAAATGCTGCATTTATCCCTTTTCCAACGGAATCTATTATTTCTTTTGCATTCATGATTATATCTTCCAAAAGCTATTACTTAAATATTAGATTCCTAAAAATGGCGTGCTGGGTCTTGTTTATTTCCTAACACACGCACCACCAATATTTCATCTCTCAAACACTGGTAATATATTGAATGAGAGAGATATTCATAGCGGTAGATGTCTATATTTATAAAACTATAATCAATGCCAAAAGTTTGATTATCTGCCAAAAGTTCAAATTTTTCATGCAAACCTAAAACATATTTACGTGCTCTAGCTAAGCCAAAATTTATAATAGAATATTCATAAATTTCTTCAATTTCAATTTCCGCTTTATTAGTGAGCTGGTATTTTCCCATTTTTTTGCAATCTGCTTTCAACGTTTTTCATTATATCGGGAATGTTATTCTTACTCACGCCGCTTTTTAGTCCTTCATCAAGCAGTGATAATAATTGTTCTTTTGCAAGGTTTTTGTCTTGATCTTTGCGGATAAGATCACGCAAATATTCGCTATCGTTGCAATATCGCCCAGAGCTGACTTGCGTCTTTATCCAATCTTCCATTGCGTTAGGAATAGTAATTGTTTTTCTCGTCATCGCCATTGTTCAATCTCCTTCTTTCTTAGTATATCATATGACGATAGTATGCTGCAAGTCATACTTTTTGCTCCAAAAAACCATCTAACCCCGATATTCAAAAACCCCGCAAACAAGTGCTTGCTCAACATTTGGTTTTAACAAAGTAAGCCCATCGATTAGTCTTTCATGGCCGAGTAATATTTCAACTATTTGTCCTGAATAGCGAATTGCGGTTTCTTTCATCATTCCCATCATTGGCCAGCCCCAAAGGGCTGATATGGTTACGCCGGTTTGCACGAAATGCGGATCGGTTAAAAAGCTGCAATTTATTACCGCTTCAACGGGGCTTCTATTGCTTTCGCTCCCACCGACTAAATCTATAATTACTGAACCATTGGGGATTAAATCTTTAAGGTGATCATTGCTGATTAGAAAATTCTTGCCTCGTAAATGTGCAGATTGCTCTGCGCCATTTATTATTAGATCGGCATCTTTAAGCCAAAAATCAATTCTCCCTTTTGCGGTGTGGGCACGCCCTAAAACGTGAATATTTTTAACGCCTGCTTGATGGATTTTATCTATTGCGCCTTGCCCAACATTGCCATAACCCAAAATAACTACTTTGGCATTTTCTATGTCTAATTCTGGCTTATTCGCTTTGAGCAATTTAAGCCCGTAAGCAGCGCCTGCTTGTCCTGTTTCATGCAGACATTGAATGCGCCGTAGGCCAAATTTTGCAGGGGGGTGGTTGGTGCGATAATTTGCTATTGCCTGTTTGCCCTGTTGTTGCTCAAATTCATGAAGATCAAAAACATGCGTGTCTGTGTTTTTAAGCTGTTTGATTAAATCATTTTCATCTTTGAAATTTTTACTATCATAAAAATATAGTGCTTCTTTGCCAACCACATCTAATTCTTCAAGTTTAAGCGAGGGTTGAATGATTTTTAGCGAGCGTGGGGAACGGTTTGAGCAGCGGTTAATTGCTTGGCGCAATCTGTTGCTCCAACTAATAATTCTTACTCGTAAACCGCCCATGCTATTATTTGCAAAAAACGGATTTAGAGCTTCATTCATTGCCACACGGCTAAGGATATTTTCATCAGTATTTACTTTTGGTGATTGATAAATTTCTTCCATAGCAATCACATTGATTTGATTGTCTTGCAATAATTTTGCCCGCTCAGGATAAGAGTGAAAATGCGCCATGCAAAATAAAGTGCTGCCCTTTTGCATTTGCTCAATGGAGGCAAGCGAAGGGCCTTTGAATTTAATAATTAGCTGTTTATCTTTATAAATACCTTCATGGCTTTGCATGATTGCGCCGCTGGCTATATATTCATCATCACTAAAACCAACACCTTCTCCTGCGCCATATTCAACAAAGACCTTAATGTTAGCTTTTATTAAGCGAGCAACATCTTTTGGTATTAAGGCAACACGTTTTTCAAGCGCTCCGGGATTTTCAGGAGATTCTATTTCTTTAACTAAAGCAAGGATAGAAAAACTAGGATTTTGCATTTTACGCCCTTTTTGATTTATGCCTATCAAATTTTTATAGCTATGGAAATAGGGATTATTCATTTGCGCAGTCAGCTAATCTTGACAAGAGCAAAACCAAGAACACAATATTGCTTGCTTGCTAATAAAATAGTTTCAATTAATATGATTGTAGTTCTGGGAGGTTTAATCATGGTAAAACAAATTGCAGCATTTTTTCTTGCTATTTTAGTTGGGTTTTTTATATTCTCACCTACTTATGCTCAGCAAAATAAAATTCCGCCAATGGAGCTTTATAAAGCTATGGCTGATGCTAATAAAACATCTGGTTGGGTGCAATTTCGTGAATATAATGGCCAGCAATGGGTATATTTTACACCCCTAGTTATGTTGCGTTGTCGAGTTAAAGAAATTCGCTATTCGATTAATTCACCAGATTTAGATGAGGTTTTTCCGCTTGTTGCATGTCACCCTGCTTTGCCGTTTTCTTTACCGCCAGATTCGGGCCCAGAGGCTATTGCGATTACTTTATCTTCTCGGCAGGCAGAAAAAATTGCTGTGCAAATAATCTATGAAGATGATAGCGAAAGTGAAATTATGGTGTTTGAACCATGTATTGGAGTGGGCGAGGCAACTTGTGCATCAATAGTTAAATGAATAAAGATTTTACATTTCAAATTCGTATTTATTATGAGGACACTGATTTTTCAGGCAATACCTATCATGGCTCTTATGTGAGGTTTTTTGAAAGAGCTAGAACCGAATGGTTACGAGAATTAAATATCCATCATTATGAATTAGCAAAAATTGGTCTAGCTTTTGCTGTTTCTAAAATGGAAATAGAGTTTTTGAAAGCTACGCATATTGATGATTTGCTTGAGGTTACGACCAAAATTATTTCTCTAACAGGGGCAAGAATTATGCTTGAGCAGGCTATTACTTGTAATGGAGAGAATATCGCTAAGGTAAATGTGGTTGTGGCGGTGATAAATAGTAATGGTAAGGCAACTAGATTGCCAAAACATTGGCGCTCTATTTTATTGCCTTACTTAAATGCTAGCTAGCTTTTATAATTATTTCATACCAAATATGCGTTTTAGTACATTGGTTTTTAGCACGAAATGATGCAATAGGCCGGCAAATATGTGTAGATATATTGTTGCCAGCAAAGCATAGACGGTGATTATATGCATTAGGCTAGCTAATTGCAGACCAAATACCCATGCAAGCATACCAAAAAACGAGGTGGCGATAAGCAGTGCATATAATAGTATATGCATGTGTTTAGCGCCTAGTTTTGCCAGAAATCTATTGCTTTTTGGAATGGAGGGCACGCCATGTTTGAAACGTAGCCATAGCCGCCAAAAAATTAGAATAAGCATTATTGTGCCAACTATTGCGTGCGGTGATGCCGAGGGTACGTTCGGGATTAGCCCTTCCATTCTGTATTGAAATAGAAGTGAAATTTCACCGTGCAGTATGAATTGAAAAATAATCAGCGCAACGACAATCCAATGAAGATATATCTGAATTTTTAAGTAGGCTTTTGGAGATTTTTTCATAAATAACTTACCTTATGCCGCACCGACTAATTCTGATTCGGGCTTCTGTTTCAAGCCTTTTTGCTCTCGCACCAGATTTATAAATCTTGTAAATAAATAATGCGAATCATGTGGGCCGGGTGAGGCTTCTGGGTGATATTGCACCGAGAATATTGGCTTGCCCTCAAGTGCTATCCCGCAATTTGAGTTATCAAATAATGATTTGTGAGTTTCAATAACGCCTGAAGGAAGCGAGTTTGCATCAATGGCAAAGCCATGGTTCATTGAGGTGATTTCAACTTTAGTGGTGGTTAAATCTTGCACTGGGTGGTTTGCACCATGATGGCCTTGATGCATTTTTATGGTTTTTGCACCAAGCGAAAGGCCAAGTAATTGATGCCCTAAACATATACCAAATAATGGCAGGCCGCTGGCAATTAGCTCTTGAATAATTCGCGTGGCATATTGCCCTGTTGCTGCTGGATCACCTGGGCCATTTGAGAGGAAAAGGCCATCGGGATTAAATTTCAAAATTTCTTTAGCAGAGGTTTTTGCTGAAACGATGGTAACTTTAGCGCCCTCAAAAGCAAGGCAGCGTAAGATATTTTTCTTTGCGCCATAATCAATCGCTACAATATGAAATTGAGAATTATTATTTTCGCCAAACCCTTCGTCCCATACCCATGTGCTTTGATTCCAAATATATGTTTCATGCGTGGTTACTTGGCTAGCTAAATCTTGCCCCTCAAGCCCTTGAAAAGATTTTAATTCAGCTTTTAGCGCTTCTTCGTCAAATTTTGCTTCAGGGGAGTGAGCAATAATGCCGTTGACCATACCGTTTTCCCGAATATAAGAGGTGAGGGCACGAGTATCTATGCCGCAAATTCCGATGATATTTCTTTTCTTTAACCAAGCGTCTAATTCGCCTGTGGCACGATAATTTGCAGGGCTGGTAATATTGGCTTTTAAGATACAGCCACGCACTCCTGATGTTGCTTTTTCGTTGCTGGTTTCATTGTCCTCGTCATTGACGCCAACATTGCCAATATGAGGAAAGGTGAAGGTGATGATTTGTCCTGCATAAGATGGATCGCTAAGGATTTCTTGATAGCCCGTCATGGCGGTATTAAAGCATATTTCGCCAGCTGATTGCCCAATAGCGCCAATGCCAAAACCTTCTAAGCGAGTGCCATCTTGTAATATTATAAGGGCGGTTTTTTTTGGGATCTGCCAGCCTGACATTTCTATCTCCTAAATTTGCGAAATGTTCTCGCAGGAATGTGAATTTTTGCGAGAATATTGCAAGAAAGATATTTGGTCAACAAGCAGACAATAAATTAAAATCAATAAAAACAATCGCTTAAAAAGTTATTAGCAGAAATCTTGGCAAAGGCAAAAGATATTGATATATTAAGGTCTGATTTAACCAATTTGGAAATGAAAATGCGCGAACAATTACACGCTGATTTAGTGAAATCAATCAAGGCAAAAGACAAACGCCGCTCGGCAACTTTACGGCTAATAAATGCCGCTATTAAAGATAGAGATATTGATGCAAGGGGCAAGGGCAAAGAGCCAATAACGGACGCTGACATTCTTACTCTATTGCAAAAAATGATTAAGCAAAGAGACGAATCTATTGAAATATACGCAAAAGCCAAGCGTGATGATTTGGAACAGCAAGAGCGTGATGAAGTTGCAATTATAAAAGATTATTTACCGCAACCTTTGGGCGAAGATGAAGTTGCTAAAGAAATTGA
>JAJRPR010000081.1 GCA_024280655.1 Alphaproteobacteria bacterium
AACTATAGCAACATTTCTTTAGGAGTTAATTTGCATCTATTCTCCTTAAAAATAGCAAAATATCAACAATATTGTGCTATTTTTAAGGAAAACATCTGCTAAACTATCTCCAAAATAAATATCACTATAGTTTCGCAGAGGCTTCTATATTAGATTAAAATAATGATTGAGATAAATAATGCCAACAATTAAAGGACCACGAATAGGTATTGCGCTTGGCGGCGGCTCGGCTCGTGGCTTAATGCATATTCCCTTTATTGAAGCGATGGACGAGATGGGATTGCGCCCAAGTACCATTGCTGGCACGTCGATTGGCTCTTTGGTTGGAGCTGGTTGGGCGGCTGGCATGAAGGGTAAAGAGCTTCGGGAGCACTCCTTAGAAGTTTTAGGCAATATGCGCTCAATTACTTCTCGCCTTTGGAAGACCAAAATCAAAGATTTGCGTAATCTATTTCGTGATGGCATTTCTATGCAACTTGATCCAGAAATGATTGTTGATGCTTTTATACCTGAAGATTTTCCTGAAGATTTTGAAGATTTAAGAACACCACTTTATATAATCGCCACAGATTTTCGCTCTTGGCATCAAGTGATATTTCATACTGGTCCGCTTAAACCAGCAATAGCTGGATCAATTGCCATTCCCTCTTTGTTTGAGCCAGTTGAATATGATGGCAGGCTGTTAGTTGATGGTGGCGTGGTTAATCCATTACCCCTTGATTCGGCGTCTATTGGCACAGATATTACTATTGCTATTGATGTAAATGGTGACCCATCAAATCGCACCAGCAATGAAAATCCTTCAGCGATTGACGTAACGCTTGGTTCAGCGCAAATAATGATGCACGCCTTAACTGCACATAATATTGCCGCCTATCCACCTGATCTTTATATCCGCCCTAATGTTCGTGAATTTGGGGCTTATGAATTTTGGCGAGTAAGGGAAATTATTGAAGAGGGTGAAAAAGAGAAAGAGTATTTTAAGCGTGAGCTTTCAAAGCTAATAGAAAATTTTATCGTCTTAAAGCAAAAAAGTTCTTAAGTAATTTTTCTGATTTACTCTCCTCTAATCCCGAAATAATTTCAGGCCTATGATGGCAAGTTTTTGCACTAAAAAACTGCACGCCATTTTCAATAGCACCGCCCTTAATATCATCAGCCCCATAATAAACCCGCCTAAATCTCATATGAGAAATAGCGCCAGCGCACATGGTGCATGGCTCAAGCGTTACGTAAATATCGCAATCAATAAGGCGAGAGGTCTTTAGTTTTTTAAGCGCCTTTTTAATGACTAGCATTTCAGCATGAGCGCTGGCATCGTTTAGCTCACGCATTTTATTTCTGGCTTTAGCAATAATTTCACCCTGATATACCACCACTGCCCCAACTGGCACTTCGCCTTTTTCTCCTGCTTTTTTGGCTAATTTGAGCGCAATTTGCATGTGTGTGTTTTTAGCTCTAACCATTGAGATGCCCTTTGAAATATAATAATTATTCTTTACACTACAATTTAGAAAAAGGAGAATCAACAATGCCAATTAGGCAATTACCAGATGATTTAGTAAATAAAATAGCCGCTGGTGAAGTTGTTGAGCGCCCAGCAAGCGTCATTAAAGAATTAGTTGAAAATTCGCTTGATGCTGGTGCAACTCGTATTGCTATAACCACTGCAAAAGGCGGCAAAAGCTTTATGCGAGTTGAAGATAATGGCACTGGTATGAATGAAGCGGATTTACGCCTATCAGTTGAGCGCCATGCAACCTCAAAATTGGCGGGCGATAATCTTGATAATATTGTCTCACTTGGTTTTCGAGGCGAGGCGCTAGCTTCCATTGGCTCGGTAGCAAAATTAAGCATTTCCTCTCGCTCTCAAAATGCTTCTTCTGGCATGGTTATTTCTATTGAGCAAAATGACAGCTCTGACATAAGGCCATGTTCTATGAATATGGGAACGATTGTTAAAGTTGAGGATCTGTTTGCCAATGTACCAGCGAGGTTAAAATTCCTCAAAAGCGATAGGGCAGAAACTAGCGCTATTACTGATATTATTAAGCGCCTTGCAATGGCTAATACTGAAGTGCAATTTATTATTGAGGGCGCTGATAGAAGTTCTATTAATTGGCCAAGCCAAAGCGGAAAAGAGGCGCTTAGCGCCAGAGTGGCGCAAGTTATGGGGGCGGATTTTGTTAAAAACTCCTTTATGCTTGATTATGAAAATAACGGCATAAAAATTGCAGGAATTGCAGGCTTGCCGACTTTTTCAAAAGCCAATTCGCTTTCTCAATTTTATTTTGTAAATGGGCGCTCTGTTAGAGATAAATTATTACTTGGTGCAACTCGTGCCGCATATTCAGATTATTTATTTCGAGATAGATTTCCTGTTGTGGCACTTTTTATTTCGCTCGTCAGTTCCGATTTAGATGTCAATGTGCACCCCGCAAAAACCGAAGTGCGCTTTGCTGATGCTGGTGCAATTCGTAGTGCGCTAATAAGGGCGATTAAAATTGGGTTAGAGAGTGCAGGATATAAATCTTCTTCAAATATTTCCGACGCAACTTTTAGCGCTTTTCGTAACAAACAAGATTTTTCGCATCATAATAAATTCACTTCTCCTAATCCTTATAATTATCAGCAATCTGAGCCAAATATTGCAGGCTTAGATGAATTAAGCGCAAAATTTGAGGGCAATCCAAATGAGCAAGAGGCACAAGAATTAGAGCAAAATGATTATCCGCTTGGTATTACACGAGGGCAATTTTTTGAAAATTATATCGTAGCGCAAAGTAAAGACGCGCTTTTATTAATTGATCAGCACGCAGCGCACGAACGGCTGGTTTATGAGCGTTTTAAGGCGCAATTAAATGATGGCAAGGTGCTATCGCAACTGCAATTAATTCCGATAATTATTGAATTGCCAGAGGAAGACTGTCAGCGGCTAGAGGAAGCTGCGCCTATTTTTGAAAGTCTAGGACTATGCCTTGAGCGCTTTGGCAATGTGGCAATAGCTGTGCGAGAAATCCCTGCTTTGCTTGGTGGTCGGGCAGATATTACAATGTTGGTCAAGGATTTAGCGGACGGCTTAGCTGAATGGGGTCGGGGTGAGGAACTTGGCAAAAGAATGGAAGAAATAATTGCCCGCATGGCATGTCATGGCTCGGTACGATCGGGGCGAATATTAAAACAACAAGAAATGAACGCCCTATTGCGTGATATGGAAAGCACTCCTCATTCTGGACAATGTATCCACGGGAGACCTACCTATGTTGAGTTAAAAAAAATGATATTGAAAAGCTTTTTGGGCGGAGTTGAATGGAGATGCCGAGTTTTTGTCATGTTGAGTGAAACGAGGTATCTTTAACTAGCATAAGATTCTTCACTAGAGTTCAGAATTACTTAGCCTCCGTCGTCATTGCGGACTTGATCCGCAATCCACTGTACCGTGACTATAGCGCAAGTGGTACGTATATATTATTCTAGCACTTTGATAGATTGAATAATTTTTTCAAT
>JAJRPR010000082.1 GCA_024280655.1 Alphaproteobacteria bacterium
ATGCGCCTTTTATTAAGGTTGAAGCGACTAAATTTACCGAAGTTGGTTATGTTGGGCGTGATGTTGAGCAAATGGTGCGTGATTTGGTTGAAATTGGCATTTCATTATTGCAGGAAAAAAGACGTAAAGTTGTCGAGGCAAAAGCCCATATAAATGCTGAAGAGCGAGTTTTAGATGCGCTTGTTGGGGCAAATGCACAAGATGGCACTCGCCAGTCTGTTAGAAAAAAACTACGTGAAGGCACTTTGGACGATAAAGAGATAGAAATAGAAGTTAGCGCCAGCGCCTCTGCTCCTCCAATGATGGATATTCCGGGAATGCCCGGAGGTTCTATGGGCATGATAAATATTGGCGATATGCTTGGCAAAGCCTTTGGCTCGGCCGGCGTTAAAAAGAAACTCAAGGTTAAAGACAGCTATAAATTATTGGTCAATGAAGAGTCCGATAAATTGCTTGATCAAGAGCAATTACAACAAGACGCCATTGATTTAGTTGAAAATCACGGCATTATTTTTCTTGATGAAATTGATAAGGTAACAGTGCGTGAAGGGCGTTCGGGCGGTGATGTATCTCGTGAGGGCGTGCAACGTGATTTACTGCCATTAATTGAAGGCACAACCGTTTCAACCAAATATGGCCCTGTTAAAACAGATCATATTCTTTTCATTGCATCAGGTGCTTTTCATGTTGCAAAACCTTCGGACTTGCTGCCAGAATTACAAGGTCGTTTGCCAATAAGAGTAACGTTACGTGCGCTAACAAAAGAGGATTTTATCAAAATCCTTAGCGATACAGACGCTTCTTTAATCAAACAATATGTGGCCTTGCTGGCGACTGAAGGCGTAACGCTTGAATTTAGTGAAAACGCTATTGATGCTATTGCTGAGGCAGCAGTTACGGTAAATTCTAATGTTGAAAATATCGGCGCACGCCGACTAGCAACCGTAATGGAGCGCTTGGTCGAAGATATTTCTTTTGACGCCCCCGATAAGGACGGTGAAACCATTAAAATCGATGCAAAATTTGTTAAAAAACAAGTTGGCGCATTGGTAGAAGATGCCGATTTGAGCAAGTTTGTTTTATAGATAAGTCCTCCAATATAAAAAGGAAACTACCTGTTGCAAGATGATGATATTAGTAAATATTTTGCAAAGGCTTTGGGGCATTTTGCGATTATATCGATAAGTAATTAGAGCATGGTATGATCAAGTCTGTCACCCTGAACGAAAGTGAAGGGTCTTATGCTTTGAGTTAAAGATACTTCGCTTCGCTCAGCATGACATTGAGTTATTATTTTATAAAATCTTACGAATAATGCTTTAGCTTTTTGTTCTTTTCTAATAAGATATATTCGAGATTAGCAAATGGCTAATCTTGGGGCGTAATAACCTCTCCACTAGCGGCTGACATCAGCCGCAACGATGTCTCCTCAACCTTATGGTCGGGGAGGTGATGACGTATGTCCAGAGCTAACCCGTAAAAAGGAAACGCTTAAAGGTCATTGCGGTCGTCTAGTGGCGATTTATTAACTCCCCGGCTGCCAGAGTTTTCTTTGGTAGCCATTTTATTAGAACTTATAGGGGTTAGTAAACATGGAAAATTATAGTTTCTGGTCAGATTTATTTGATACTTATCAATCATTTTCAGACATAGTAAAAATATTATGGTTGATCATTCCACCAATTTTTATTCTAGTTCTAAGCGCAATTATTTTGCACTATCGTTTGGCAAACAAGCAAATTAAGTCCGACGAATAATTTTATAAACGATAATTCTAGGTGTAATTATCAACATAAATTATAGCTCTCTAATATCAACAAAGTGCCCAGCAATGGCGGCAGCGGCGGCCATTTGCGGTGAAACTAAGTGCGTTCGTCCCTTAAAGCCTTGACGACCTTCAAAGTTACGATTGGAGGTTGAAGCGCATCTTTCTTCTGGTTTTAGCTTATCAGCGTTCATCGCTAAGCACATAGAACAACCCGGCTCACGCCATTCAAAACCAGCATCAAGGAAGATTTTATCTAAACCTTCTTTTTCGGCTTGCACTTTAACTAGACCAGACCCCGGAACAACCATAGCGCTAACGTTAGGGGCTATTTTTTGACCTTTAATCATAGCGGCGGCGGCACGAAAATCTTCAATGCGCCCATTGGTGCAAGAGCCAATAAATACCCTATCAATTTTTATGTCAGTAATTTTTGTGCCAGCCTTTAGACCCATATATTCAAGCGCACGAACCTTTGAGGCTCGTTTATTTTCATCTTCTATGAGGCTTGGATCGGGCACAACGCCTTCGATTGAAACTACATCTTCAGGCGATGTGCCCCAAGTTACAATAGGTGTAAGATTGCTAGCATCAATCACTAATTTTTTATCAAAATGCGCACCCTCATCACTATAAAGCTTTTTCCATTGTGCTACCGCTTTTTCATAATCTTTTCCCTTTGGCGAAAGCGGGCGACCTTTTACATAGGCAAATGTCTTTTCATCAGGCGCTATAAGACCAGCCCGTGCGCCGCCCTCAATGGTCATATTACAAACGCTCATGCGCCCTTCCATTGAAAGCGCTTCTATTGCCTCGCCAGCAAATTCTATTACATAACCAGTGCCACCAGCTGTGCCAATTTCACCAATAATTGCCATGATTAAATCTTTAGCGGTTGCGCCCTCTGGTAGCTCACCATTTACCTGCACCAACATATTT
The DNA here is from genome assembly GCA_024280655.1 of Alphaproteobacteria bacterium. GTDB lineage: Bacteria > Pseudomonadota > Alphaproteobacteria > Rhizobiales > Devosiaceae > S141-66. The sequence goes on from JAJRPR010000082.1 coordinate 2,705, forward strand.
TTAGCTTTTTTCTGAATAAGCGTTTGTGTTGCTAAAACATGCTCAACTTCTGATGTGCCAATACCATGCGCTAATGATCCAAAAGCCCCATGAGTTGATGTGTGGCTATCACCGCAAACGATGGTCATTCCTGGTAAAATAAAACCTTGCTCAGGGCCAATAATATGCACAACTCCCTGCCTTATATCCATCTCATCATAATATGGCACGCCAAAATCGGCAGTGTTTTTAGCTAAAGTTTCAACTTGCAATCTGCTTTCAGGGTCTTTTATGCCTTTTGAGCGATCAGTGGTTGGCACATTATGATCTACAACTGCTAATGTGCGTTTTGGAGAGCGCACCTCTCGATTGCTTAAGCGCAAACCTTCAAATGCTTGCGGTGATGTAACTTCATGCACCAAATGGCGATCAATATAAATTAGCGATGTGCCATCTTCATTATTTGTTACAAGATGATTATCCCAAATTTTATCGTAAAGAGTTTTTGCCATTATATTATTGCCTAAATCAGATTAATTTATTGAGGTTTTAGTTTGTGGAAATACTATAGGTCAAGTATATTCTATTTCTTAATGCTTTGTTTTAGTGAAATAGCTAGTTCCTTAAAATCAACTCCACCAAATCCCCAGATAGAAGTATTAAGCCCAATTTTTTTCTTAGCATATATGGCAATGGCGCTTTGCGCAATAATTCTGGCTATCATATTAACAATCGCTGCGCCAATTATTCCATAAATTGGAATGACAATTAGAAAAATAACAAAGCTAATGAGCATTGTTGAGCCAAAAATTGCTA
>JAJRPR010000083.1 GCA_024280655.1 Alphaproteobacteria bacterium
ATTTCGCCAAGACGTGCTTCAATATTCATATGAATATCTTCAAGTGCTGACGAAAATTTGAATTGCCCTTGCTCAATTTCTTGCTTAATTGTGTTTAGGCCTTTGATAATATCGTCTTTGTCTTGTTCGCTTATAATTTTAGTATGTGCTAGCATTTTTGCATGAGCGATGGATTGAGCAATATCTTGAGAATATAGATTTTTGTCAAAATCTATTGAAGAATTTATTGCTTGCATTAAAGCGTTCGTGTCTGATTTGAACCGTCCGCCCCACATAGAATTACTCATAATAGCCTCTTATTTAAACCTGTTTGTTGGAACTTTTTAATGTCAAATGATTTGCAAATAAAATCAAAAAGCCGATATTTTAGAATTGCCTTAATTTTAGGCCTGTCTATTTTGGGCATAGCTATAGCTTTGCTAGTGCAGTTTAGCAATGGTGATAAGAGTGGTGCGATAAAAATTGCCAATCAATGTCCATTAAATGAGCAGGGCGCAAAAGCCATAAGTTCTCTTAAAGAGGGCGATTTGGGCGCTTTAATTGGCACTGGGCTTGGGCGTGGTTATGCCAATATGAAGTTTTTACAGGAGGACAGGCAAGAATTATCTATTGCTGATTTTTCAGGCAAGCCGATTTTGGTAAATTTTTGGGCTACATGGTGTGCGCCATGTCGTGAGGAAATGCCCGCCATTGATGATTTGGCGGCAAAATATGATAAAGATGTCTTTGAAGTGGTTACTATTAATCTTGATCGTGGTGAAAAGGGCTTACAAAAAGCCCGTAAGTTTTTTGATGAAATAGAGATAGAAAACCTAAAGCTTTATGCTGATCCGACCTATAAAGCATTTGATTTATTGGTCACAAATAGTGTGGCGCTTGGCCTTCCTGCAACATTATTGCTTGATAAAAGTGGGTGTGAATTGGCTATTTTGCAAGGGCCTGCAACTTGGGATAGTGAAGTCGCAATAAATGTAATTGATGAGTTAATTATTGTATCTAGTAAATGATTTAAACGCTTTTATCGACAATAGTTCCTTGTCCTGCGGGCAATGGCGCTGAGCTAGCCGCTTCACTAAGCATATTGACGAGCATCATTTGCATTTCATTTTGCTTTTTCATTATTTTGATTTGGGCGCTTTGCAAAGTGGCTGTCTGCTTTGCTGCCATAACGCTATTAGCTAATTCCATTTTTTACTCCAACTCAAACCCTTTACTCCAACTCTTGGGCATAATAATATAGTAAGGTTAATATTTAAGAGTGTCTACTTAACGGCCACCCAAAAGTGGGAAATCCTTACGTTTAAGAACAATAGCTAAAATAATACCACTAGCGAAACCACCAATATGCGCCCACCATGCTATTGGCTCATCTGAATTAATAAACACAAAGAAAAATTGCGTTAATATCCAAATGCCCAACATCCAAAATGCAGGAATTGCTAGGGGAATGGGAATGATGATATTTGCTATTACGAATAATCTAGCGTATGGGAACAATAAAACATAAGCTCCCATTACACCTGCAACAGCGCCCGATGCACCAATTAGTGGGCCATTAGAATCTAAATTCATGTAATAATGCGCCAAACCTGCAATGATTGCGCAAAGTAGGTAAAAAACCAGATATCTCCCATGTCCAAGCGCATCTTCAATATTATCGCCAAATATCCATAAAAATAATATATTAGAGCCAAGATGCAACCAATCGGCATGCAAAAAAGCATAAGTTACAAAGGTCATTTCTTCTGGTAGCCACGCTATTGGCTGTTGAACAATATCATTAATAACAACCGGTATCATGCCAAAGCCAATTATTACGCTATTTTCTGTTGCTGTGGGCAATATAGATTGAATAATAAACGCAATAATGGTTATGGCTATCAGCGAATAATTTACATAAGCAAACTTAATATGTCTTTTTGGGTTTTTATCGTGAAGCGGAAAAAACATTTATTTAATTCTTGTTAGTTTTATGAAATTTACCGGGCTGCCATAATACATCTTTTCTTCCTTCATCATTTGCTACTCGAGCTAAAACAAAAAATAAATCAGATAGGCGATTAAGATATTGCATGGTGAGTGGGTTAGTATATGGCTCAACATCTATTAATTCGGCGACGATACGCTCGCTTTTACGAACCATTGTGCGCCCAATATGAAATTCAGCAGCTAATGGAGTTCCGCCCGGTAAGACAAAACTATTTAAGGGCAAAAGATTTTCATTATAATAATCAATTTGCGTCTCAAGCCATATTACTTGATCTTTACTGATTCTAAGATCTTGTGTTGTGCTAGTTTTTTTGCCGGGGGTTGCAAGGTCTGAGCCGAGATCAAATAAATCATTTTGAATGCGAGCTAATCTATTATCAATTTTTGGCGAGTGATTGGTTAAAACACGAATTTTACCTAATTGTGAGTTGGCCTCATCAACTGACCCATAGGCATTAATTCGAAGATCAAATTTTTTGCGACGTGGTCCACTAACTAAGCCAGTTGTGCCATCATCACCAGTTTTTGTATAAATTTTATTTAGCTTGACCATGTTATTCTCTTTTTTGCTAAAACTTAAATTGTGAGATAATTTCTTGTGCGCTAATTCCACTCTCTCGTAAATCCCTTAAAGAGGTGGAACTGTTAGATTTAGCTAATTTCATGTTAGTATCGTCTTTTATTAGAGTGTGGTATGTATATATTGGATTGTCTAGCCCTAATAGGGATTGCAAAACCCTATGCACATGAGTTGCTTCTTCTAAATCCTTGCCCCTAGTTACATGAGTTATATTTTGCGCATCATCATCAATTATTACGCTTAGATGATAAGAAGTTGGAATGTCTTTTCTAACAATTACCACATCGCCCCATTTTCTAGGCTTAGCAATTATGGTTTTAGGTTTTGATGAAGGGTTTGGCATTGCAATGTTAATTTTTAATTCGTTAGTAATGGCAATGGCTTTATCCATATCTAGCCGTAAAATATAGGGAATATTTTGAGCCATTTTTTTTGTAATTTTATCTTTGTTTAGATTTTTGCAGGTCTTATTATAAAGCGGTGCGCCATCTGGGTCTTTTTGTTCGGCATTATTAGCAATTTCAGATCTAGTGCAAAAACAAGGATAAAGCACACTTAAAGCGTTCAATTTTTTTGTTGCTTCTTTATAAATATCAAAGCGAGTTGACTGCAACATAATTGGCTCAAGCCACTTTATACCAAGCCAAGCCAAATCCTGTTTAATTGCCTCTATATATTGTGGCTTTGAGCGTAAAATATCTATATCTTCAATACGAAGTAAAAAATCCGCACCCATTTTCCTTGCCCAGTGACAAGAAAAAAGTGCACTATAAGCATGTCCGAGATGTAGAAACCCGTTTGGGCTTGGTGCAAAACGTAATATTGGGTTCATTTTTTTTAATACCTAAATGTAAGAATAGATATTAACATGGTTGAACATATAAAAAACCTTAAAATATTAAATCGGCATCTTGATGAGCTTATATTGTTAGAGCCTTGCTTGAAGGATATTTTAGAAATTTCGGGTGATGTGCCGCTACGCTTAAAAGAGGGTGGCTTTGAGGGTATGAGCGCAATTATTTCTGCACAATTATTATCGGTTGCCAGTGCCAATGCAATTCATAAGCGTTTGGTTAGTTTACTTGGTGGTGAGGTTAGCGCAAAAAACTATGTTAATTTTAGCGAGCAAGAGGTTCGTCAATGTGGGTTTTCTCGATCAAAATTTAGCACAATGCCAAATATTGCATTAGCTGAATTAAATGGTGAACTTAATTATCAGGAACTAGAGGAGTTACCATTACAAGAAGCGATGAAATGCCTTACTTCGCATAAGGGCATTGGCACGTGGAGTGCGCAAATATATATGTTATTTTGTGTTGGGCATGGTGATATATTTCCAAGCGGAGATCTTGTGTTGCAAAAAATGCTTGCGAAAATTTTGCAATTAGAGGAAAAACCAAATGAAAAACAAGCGATTGAGTTAACTAAAAATTGGTCGCCATATCGTGGGGCTGGCGCAAGATTATTATGGCGTTATTTTGCCGTTCTAAAAAATAGAGAAGGAATTTAAGTTGAGTAAAACATTATCAGGGCCAATGTTGGCGGCAAAATCAGGTAAGGCAGAACAACTTGTTATATTATTACACGGCTATGGATCAGATGGTAATGATATGATTTCACTTGGTTCTTATTGGCAAAATCTATTGCCCAATGCCATGTTTATCGCTCCTAATGCGCATGAGAAATGCGATATTAACCCAATGGGGCATCAATGGTTTGCGCTTGATGCTAATTCGCTAATTATGGAGGGAAATACTTCTCGGCTTGAGGGATCAAAACAAGCTAGGCCAATAATTAAAGATTTTTTACAGGCTGTTTGGAAAGACACAGGGCTTGGCGCAAAGGACACAATTTTAATGGGCTTTTCGCAAGGTGCTATGATGGCGCTAGAAGTTGGCTTGCGCCTTGATGAGGATTTAATGGGCATTATAGCTTTTTCTGGTGGCCTGCCTGACCCAGCCAATATGAAAGATGAAATAAAATCCAAACCGCCAATTTGTTTTGTGCATGGCTCAAGTGATGAAGTTGTGCCAGTTAAAATGAGTATAATTTCAAGTGAGAAACTTAAAAAATTAGGGCTTGATGTTAAGTTTCATATTTCACCAAATGCAGGGCACACTATTGCGCAAGATGGTTTGGAATTTGCAAGTGAGTTTATAAAAACTCTACCCTAAAACTTTGCCTCTATAACGAAAGAATTAATTATATTTTTCTAGCTTGGCTTTTTCGGCAATCTTTCGTGCTATATCTTGCTGCTCAAACTTTTCTTTTGGCCAACCAATAATATTAGCATGTCGTTCGGAGTTATTATCTAGCTCCAATTTGAGATTATTTTCATGAATGTGCTTAACAATATGATGCGCGACAGCTTTGGGTTTTTTATCTTGACGTGCTTTTCCTGAAAGTTTCATAATACCTTCGCTTGATAGATGAATTATACGAAATACTGAAACTTCTAAACGACCTACATTAGGAGGAGGCATAAAAGCTCGGAACTTTACCCTATCATTGCTAAAACCGCTTTTTGAGTATATATAACGAGCAAGAGGTTCGCTTTGGCTAGGGCTACTATTTAGTTTCCAATTCATACTTTGTTTATTTGAACTAACTTTATAAAAGTATTCGTTTAAATAGTTCCATAATTGTTTGAGGTATTTGCTGATTATAATACTCTTCTCCTTTTTGACAGTTCTTTCCAATTACTCCGACATAATTTATATTACCTTTTTCCCCAATACTAAGAATAATAAGTTTCTTATTTGAAATAAACCATTCAAATGAAATTTCCCCATCAGGGTCAACTGTAATTTCAGGCGTGCTAATATTATTTGGCAATTGGTTAAGGAACTCCTTTGCAAGAATATAGCTTTTGCGATCAGCTGCCATTGCTCCATGACCATCCCAATCTTCAATATTTGCCTCTCGATACACACCTTCAAGGATAGCATATTTACTACCAATACGAGCATTTTTACTTAAGTGATCAGAAATCCTAACAATTTTATCAGTGAGACTTTTCGCTTCGGAACTAGTGCCAGGACTGCTATATTGTCCATAATTATAATCTGGAAGTGCTAATGCGCTCATTTGAACAACTCCTTCGCTTCTTGAGTTATATAGTTAAAAAAGATTTCGTTTTTAAATTTTCTAAGTACATCCAGTGTACTCCAAATACCTTTATAGTGAATATCACCGCAGTTTTGCTTAAAAACATCAATATCAAGTAAAATACTAGCATGACTATTATTTGACGTATATTGAAATGTTTGGGTGACATGAGCAACTATCTCACCTTCGGGATTAGGAATTGTAACTCTAGATAAAAATTCACTAATGCCTTGTGGTAATTCTCCTGGAACGGGTGGTGCTGCGGTTAAGTATTTATTAAAATCATCACCACCTTTTAGTGGTAATTCTAAGTGATTTATATATCTGACAGCAAGTCGTAAAATATTTTGGCAATTTGTTTCTCTACAATATATCTCCCATATTTCTTTTGCTTTTTCAGAAAAGACCTCCCAATTTGAATAAGGCCTAAGTTCTGAAAAAGTAAAGCCATCAAGCCTGAGCTGAGCTACATTTTTTTCATCTTTTGTTCTGCAGATATAGCCAATATGATCTATAACATTTTTAGAATTTGTAACTTCGGGTTCTTGGTTATCGTCAGTATTAATCTGAATTTCAGTAAACACTCTATTTTGAGGCTTAATATCAGTGTAATCACTAGGTAGAAGTTTTGTTATGCTCTCAAGTTTTTCAATGGTGAATTCACCAGTATTTTCAACTCTAATATCAATAAGAGCTTCTGTAATAGGGGCATTGTTTAAATGTTCTTTTTTAACCATTCCTTTTCCCCTGTTTATTTTTATTATGACTTTCTCATAATCATTAACATGATGAATTGCAATTTAAAAAGGTCTTTAAGATTATTCCCATCGAGAATTTTATATAGTAACTCTATTATATAAAGCAATTATAGTATTAAAAATCCTGTTTTTTTGATAAATTATCTATAAAAAAACCCCGCATAAAATGCGAGGCTTTCAAATTATTTAAAGTTTAAAAACGCAACTAGTCTGTAAGAACTTAATCTTCTTTGGTAATCTCTTTACCAGTTTCCTGATCAACAACTTTCATTGATAGGCGAACTTTGCCTCTATCATCAAAACCAAGTAATTTAACCCAAACTTTATCGCCTTCTTTCACTACGTCAGTAGTTTTGCCAACACGCTCATTTGCTAGTTGTGAAATATGTACAAGGCCGTCTTTTGGGCCAAAGAAATTGACGAACGCACCAAAGTCTGCGGTTTTAACCACTGTTCCTTGATAAATAACGCCAGCTTCTGGCTCATCGGTAATTGATTTAATCCATTTAAGCGCCGCTTCAATTGCTTTGCCATCAGATGATGAAATCTTTACTGTGCCATCGTCTTCGATGTTAACTTTAGCACCAGTTTTTTCAACGATTTCACGAATGACCTTGCCGCCCGTGCCAATAACTTCACGGATTTTATCGGTTGGGATTTTAATTGTTTCAATGCGAGGAGCAAATTCACCCACTTCATCACGAGCGCTATCAAGTGCCTGTGCCATTTCACCTAAGATATGATCACGTCCCTCTTTTGCTTGCGCAAGAGCTGTTTCCATAATGTCTTTGGTAATTCCAGCAATTTTGATGTCCATTTGTAGCGATGTAATGCCGTCTTTTGAGCCTGCAACCTTAAAGTCCATGTCACCAAGATGATCTTCATCACCTAAAATATCGGATAGGATTGCATAATCTTTGCCCTCAAGGATAAGACCCATCGCAATACCAGCAACAGGGCCTTTCATTGGAACACCTGCGTCCATAAGTGCAAGTGATGCTCCACAAACAGTTGCCATTGAAGATGATCCATTACTTTCAGTAATTTCAGAAACTATACGTACGGTATATGGAAATTCCTCTGCATTTGGGCGCATCGGGTTAATTGCACGCCATGCTAATTTTCCGTGCCCAATTTCACGTCGAGAAGTAAAGCCTGTACGACCTGCTTCACCAACAGAATATGGAGGGAAATTATAATGTAGCATAAAGTTTTGCTTGGTTGTGCCCTCTAAACTATCAATAAATTGCTCGTCATCACCAGTGCCTAAAGTTGCAACAACCAATGCTTGTGTTTCGCCACGTGTAAATAGGGCTGAGCCGTGTGTGCGAGGCAACATGCCAACTTCTGAAACAATTGGACGAACGGTTGTGAGATCACGACCATCAATTCTTTTGCCTGTTTTAATAATAGAAGTTCGAACAATATCAGCCTGTAGAGTTTTGAACGCTGTGCCGATTTGCTCAGCGCTCCACTTAGCTTCTTCACCTTCTTTAGGCTCAAACGCTGCTTTAACTTTAGCTTTCGCCTCATCTAGTGCATCATAACGAGCTTCTTTTGCAGTAATTTTATATGCTTTAGCAATATCTTTAGAAACTACTTTACCCATAGCTTTTTCAAGTTTGCTAAGGTCTTCTGCAACAAACTCACGTGGCTCTTTTGCCGCTTGTTCGGCTAATTTAATAATTGCATCAATTACTTTTTGACTTTGCTCATGACCAAACATAACAGCACCAAGCATAATTTCTTCTGAAAGCTCTTGTGCCTCTGATTCAACCATTAGAACGGCATCGTTTGTACCAGCCATAACCAAATCTAAAATACTGTCATCACGTTGATCAATAGGAGTATTGAGCACATATTCACCATCAATAAGACCAACACGAGCAGCACCAATTGGCCCCATAAATGGAATGCCAGAAATAGTAAGAGCGGCAGAAGTTGCAATAAGCGCTAAAATATCGGGCTCATTTTCCATATCGTGCTGTAATACTGTTACGATAACTTGAGTTTC